>JBGSWT010000219.1:0-5828 GCA_041751815.1 Pseudonocardiaceae bacterium | reverse complement strand
TCTCGCTCAGTGCTCCCACACTGAAACCTGGTTCGCATTTTCAGCCCACAGGCTTAGCAGCACTCATCCAGATTCGTCAGGACAGCAGCGATGCTGTGGGCGGCGCGCACGGTGTCGGGGTGCTCGTCACCCAGGATTCGGCGCATGCGGGTGAGAGTCTCCTCGCCGAGCTGACGCGACCGCTCGTACTGGCCTAACTCCTGCAGGGAGACGGCAAGGCTGTAAGCCGCACGCAAGGTGTCAGGATGCTCCTCGCCGAGAATTCGACGCATGCGGGTAAGACTTTCCTCGCCGAGCTGGCGAGCCAACCTATACTGCCCTAACCCCCGCAAAGAAACGGCAAGGCTGGAGGTTAAACGCAGGGTGTAAGGATGCTCGTCGCCCAGGATTCGGCGCATGCGGGTGAGAGTTTCCTCGCCGAGCTGACGTGACCGTTCGTACTGCCCCAACTCCCCCATGGAGATGACAAGGATGTGGGCTGAGATCAGGGTATGGGGGTGCTCGTCGCCCAGGACACCGCGCATGCGGGTGAGGGTGTCCTCGCTGAGTTGGCGGGCCTGCTCGTACTGCCCTAATCCATTCACAGAGAAGGCAAGGATAAAGGCACAGCGCAAGGTGTCGGGATGGTCCTCACCCAGGACTCGGCGGCAGCGGGTGAGGGTGTCCCCACTGAGCTGACGGGCCTGCTCATGCTGTCCCAACTCCCACAGGTAGATGGCGAGGCAGTAGGCCGAGATCAGCGTGTGGAGGTGATTGTCGCCCAGAATGCGACGCATGCGGGTGAGGGTGTCCTCGCCGAGCTGACGGGCCTGCTCATACCGCCCCAACCCCCACAGGGCTAAGGCAACAGTGAAGGCCGAGCGCAGAGTGCTGGGGTGGTCGTCGCCCAGGATGCAGCGACGGCGGGTGAGGGTGTCCTCGCCGAGCTGACGGGCCTGCTCATAATGCCCTAACTCCCGCAGAGTGGAGGTAAGGATGTGGGCCGAACTCAGGGTGAGAGGGTGGTCGTCGCCCAAGATCCGGCGGCAACGAGTGAGGGTATCCTCACCGAGTTGGCGAGCCTGCTTAAATTGCCCCAACTCCCATAAGTTGAGGGAGAAACGGCCGGCTGATTCCAGCGTGTCAGGGTGGTCATCGCCCAGCATGGAGCGGCGCAGGTCTCGGGCACGTTCGAACAACAGCCGGGCGGGAGCAGCTTCCCCGCGGATTTGTAGATATTCAGCGGCGTGGTGAAGCAGCCATGCTACGTCTTTCTCGACCCCGGTGAGGTCGCGGTGAGGGTCGGTGGCGACCAGAATGTGAGGGAGGAGCTGGCGCCAGGCCAGCCAGGCCGATGGGCTATGCCATTGATCGTCGGCCGGGACCGCAGCACGCAGCAGCCAAATCGCACGGGTAGGCAGGTCCTGGTACTGCTGGTGGGGCTGAGTGCGCAGGATGGCGGCGAGCAACCGATGCAGCGTCAGGGTGGTGGACTCGACGCGAACTAGCCCGTACTGGCGCAGCAGCCGGATCAGGGCAGTGAAGGCCAGTGGATCTCCGGCCGCGGTTCCAAGAGGTTTGGGCAGCTGGTGGGGGCGGGCGGTGACCAGAGTCAGCGGGATCGGTTCCGGTGCTAGGTAGGCGGTCAGAATGAGTAGTTGCAGCGCGGCTGGGGACTGAGCGTCGAGCCGGTCCAGGGCGATTTGGACGCTCGCGGCCAGCGACACCGGATACGTGGCGGAGGTGCCTTGGGTCAGTAGCTCCGTCGTCCGCTCGGCGAGTAAGGCGAGATAGTCATGCACGCTGGTGGCGGTGTCCGCCAGGTGCGCTCCGGCCTGGGCCAGGGCCAGTGGCAGGTCTCCCAGGGCTTGCGCGATCCGCCTGGCATCACTCTCAGTCAGCTCCGGGGCGCGACGGCGTAGTAGCACGATCGATTCGCCGCGATTAAATACATCTACTCCAATCGGAGTGGCTAGCTCTTGCCAGCCGGGGTTACGGGAGGTGATCACCACATGCCCTCCGCCACCAGGCAGATACTGGGTCAGCGCCCCGGGTTCCTCGGCGTTGTCAAAGATCAAAAGCCACTGGCCCCGTTTCCGTAACACCCCCAGTAGCCGCGCCACCGCTGCGATCACGGAATCGGTAGCGGTCGCTAAACCCAGGGCATGAGCCAGCTCGGCCAGCCGGTTGGCCACCAGCGTTGGTTCCTCCGCCGGTACCCACCACACTATGTCGTAGTCAGCCCCGTAGCGGTGAGCGTATTCGATAGCCAGTGCGGTCTTGCCGATCCCGCCCATACCGTGCAGCGCCTGCACCACCGCCGTCAAGCGCTCGTCCTGCAAGGCAGCATGCAGTGCGCTGAGCAACTCTTCCCGTCCGGTGAACACTGGACTGCGGGCGGGAACATTCCACACCCGCTCCACCAGCGCATCATTCGGCCGCGCGTGCGGCAAATCCCGCAACGCCGCAAACAGCACCTCGCTGAGCTCCTCCGGGCTTCTAACCGTTGCCGTGGTGACCCCGCTCTTGCTCAGCCTGGCCCGAAAAGCCTCTTGTCGAGCGCCATAGCGCAGATCCACAAACAGATCCTTCGAACCCTCGGCTTCCTCGCTGAGCAGCAGGACAAGCCGCGGTAACCTCGCCTCGCGGGCCGCCTGGAACTCCAACTCCGTGTACGACAGCTCCGGGCGATCGGCCACCGGCGAGCCGTACCGAAACCCCACCACCGCCACGTACACGTCCGCCGCCAGCACCGCATCCCAGCACACCTGCGCCGGCTGCTGCTCCTGCGGCCCGAAATACGCCATCTCCACAACGGCATCTCCGGCCCGAGACACCGCCCGCTCCGCCGCCGCCACGAATGACCGCCCCACCGGAAATCGCCGCAACTCCGACGTATGACTCACAAACACCCGGCGAGGCGCTAACACGGCACTAGCATCTCACCACTCCCACCGCCACCACGAGGCACGCTGTCCAGGCTAGGAGAAGTCGGGTATCACGTGGCGGCGTCGAGGACGAGGCGGGTGGTTAGTGCGCAAGTCCCCCCTCGGATTTGAACCCCCACAGCCAGCTCGTTGAGTCACCACCGCCCACACATGGCCACCATCTTGTCGGTGGATGCGGCGCACGATGACGGTGAGTTCCCGCTACTGACCTCCGAACAGGAGGACCGCATCGCCGCTCTGCTGCGCACCCCCGGTAATCGGGCAGGTGACCTGGCATGACGGACCGCATCAGGCCCGTTGTCGGGGTCCGTGAGTCCATCATCACGGGCGCTGCGCGGACAGCAAGACTGAGCGCCCGGGTCGCAGCCGCCGAGGCATATCGCGAAGGCTCGTTGATCTCGAGTGTCATAGGTAACCCTCCTCCTCGCCAGAGGGGGCCACGGGGGCCAAACCGGGGGCCAACGTGTTCAGGCCCCGGCCGACTCAGCGCGACCCACTCAGAGCGTTTGCGCAGGTGAGGAAAAGAGACCCCCGGTTTGGCTTCGCCCAGATCAGGGCATGTCCGCCGGGATTGCTTCGGGACGAAGAGGCCGTGGGTTCGAATCCCGCCACCCCGACAGTCTGAATTTCCAGGTCAGGAGCCCATGTCATCGGGTTCCTGTTCTGTTTCGGCGCCCGGATCGGCCCGTACAGCTGCGAAGTACAGCAGCGCGTCTCAGCCACCGAGGCTCGCCCCCAGCCGCTTGAGCGCCTCCCGGGTCGCTGTGGAAGATGCCGGCGGAGGACCGTGCCAGCGGGCGTGGATCGACTCCATCCGCACCCGGCTCGTCGACGCCCAACCCCTACATTCCCGACTGCGTTGCCAACCGATCCGCCGAGATCTGGGAACCACTTCTAGCCATTACCGATACCGCGGGCGGGCGCTGGCCGAATACCGTCGGGGGCGCGTGCCAGCACCTTGTCATCGACGCCGGGCCGTCGATGACCTCGCTCGGTGTGTGGCTCCTGGCAAACTTGCGCGAGATCTTCATACGTACTGGCACCGGCAGGTTGCGCACCACCGAGTATTCTCACCGTCCTATGCGAACTCGACGAGCACCCTGAGGTGACCTGGACGGCAACCCCTCGACGCGCGTCGGTTGGCTAAAGAACTCGACCGCTACGGGGCCATCCCCCGGTCCGCCATGAGCTGGGTTCTGCTGTCGTACCCCGCCGAATCCCTGGGGCGCAAACGCGGATGAGACAGCCGGACTCTGCAATGGCTGAGTAGGCGGGTCGCCCGGCTCCAGGTCGATCCTGGGTAACACGTCAGTGCCATCCGAATCAGCCCGACTGGTCGCGCTCTCCCGGTCGCCCGCAGCGCCCGGGCCGGGCGGCGATTGGTCGGCCAGCCCCCACTCCTGCACTACCCTGGAACGCAGGAACTCCTCGGGCTGACGCAGCCAGTAACTCGCCTCGATATGCACCCAGCAGCGACGACGCCACCCCAATACCGCACCCGGACGACGACATGACCGGCAGCGGCCCTCCCGATCCACCGGGTGGGCCATCAGCAGGGCATACAGTGCGGCGCTGACCCGACACCTGACCGAACCGATCCCACCCGTAGCATCACGCCCCCCGACCTGCGCACCGTCCACCAAGACCTTCCGCAGCGACTGGCACATGAGGTCGTGGCTGGTCTGGTACACAGTCGCACTCACGCTGTGCTCCTGTTGATCACCGGAGCACAAGGATTGATCACGACCCGGCCCACCCTGCAACGCCCGGGGGTCTGCCTGTTCTGCCTGATCAGACGCACGAGTGGCATGAGCTGATCGAACCGGCCTGGCGCGGGTGCCCGGAAGGTCCAATGGCTAGTCCTTAGCGACGGCGGTTGCTAGTCCCCGTGGTCCCCGCGGCTGTCGTTCGATGAACGCCTCCAGCCCGGCGAAAGATGTTCGATCCGAGTCCCAGACCGGATGAGCCAGCACTGCATACACGCTTACCGCCCGATGCAGAGGCGCCTTCAGCGGCCGTCCGCCGAGCAACAATGCGTAGACGTGACCGCACACTATGAGTACGCAGTGCAGCCGGCGCGGTGAGCGTCGACTGCGGTGGCCCGTCGGGGGGAGATGCGACACTTGCCGGGTGCCTTCGGCTGGAACGGGTGAGCGCATCGCGGTGTACCGGCGCCGACGCGGGCTGAGCCAGACAGCGCTGGCCGGTCTGGTCGGCCGGTCGGAGTCGTGGCTGTCGCAAGTTGAGCGCGGCATCCGCTCGGTGGACCGGTTGTCAGTCCTGCTGGACATGGCGAAGATCCTGCATATCGATGTCGAGTCGCTGATCGGCCGGCCTTGGCAGCTCGCCCCCAACGGGGGAGCGGTTGCCCAGGGCCTGGACGCGATCCGGCAGGTCATGACCCGGTATGACCACCTGCTCGGCGCGGACGCTCCCACCATGCCGCCGCTGCCCGAGCTGCGCGCCCAGGTGACGACTCTGCACCAGGACTACCAGGCCGCCCGGTACGAGACGGTCGTCCGTCAGCTCCCGGACCTCATCACACTGATTGACGGGGTACCACGGATCGCCGCAGACGACGAGGGGCGCGAGGCGCTGTGCACCTACGTCTCCGCCTACGTCGGCGCCGCGAAGCTGCTCACGAAGCTCGGCGTGACCGATCTTGCCGTGGTCGCGGCCGACCGGGCGGCGACGATCGCGGTCGAAGCTGACTCGCTCGGCGCCCGGGGAATGGCCGCCTACCAGGTGGTGTGTGCGCTGCTGCGCGCCGACCACACCGACGAGGCGGAGCGGCTCGCGGTGCGCATGGCCGAGAAGATCCACGGATCGGCCACCGCACAGACCCCGACGCTTGCCTCAGTCGCCGGGGCGCTGTGGTTGATCGCGGTCGTAGCCGCCGCG
>JBGSWT010000218.1:0-1933 GCA_041751815.1 Pseudonocardiaceae bacterium | reverse complement strand
GGTGAGCTCCACGCCCGACGCCTCGTCCTCGAGCTGCCCGGAGAACGCGACGAGCACGCCGAGGTCGGCCGGCCCGGGCTCGTCAAGGTAGCGGCGGATGGCCTGGTAGAGCCCGAGGGCGTGCTGGCGGCCGCCGGTGACGACCATCGCCTTGGCGCGCCCGCCGAGGCGCCCGGCGATGTTCTCCCGGAAGTCGTCGACGATCAGCTTCGCCTTCTGCGCGAGCGACGTCGGGTGCTGCTCGGCGAAGCGCACGAGCTTCGCCTTGGCCTTACGCTCGTCGACCTCGGGGTTGGAGAGCTGCGACTCCTGGTGGTCGACCGCGGCGTTGCGCAGCCGCCACTTGGTGTCGTAGGTGAGGTAGTTGGCGAGCACGTCGAGAATGTAACCTCGTCGACGGCCTTGCGCATCGAGTAGACGTGGAAGGGCACGTACATGCCCAGCTCACCGGTGTGCGGGTTCACCCACGCCGCGTCGAACGTGCCGAACAGCTTGAGCGTCGGCGACGTCGAGGTAGCGGTGAACGCGAAGTACGACAGGTTCGGCTGCTTGCCGCGGACCCGCGTCAGGTAGGTCGCCTCGTCCTCCTCCCGCGCCGCGGCGTTGGCGCCGAGGGCCTGCTGGTCGAACAACGTGGATAGGCGGTGCGCCAGTCAGGCGATCGGTTTGCACGTACTACCGCACCGGCCGGTTTCGGCGGGTGGCCGCATGTGGTGTTGGCCGATGGTCATGATATCCCTTGTGTCCTTCCAACGGGTTGTGGCGTTTGTTGGCGCAGCGTGTGCATCGGGGTGGGCCGACGATCACCCAGATGTGCTGTAGGCAGCACGCGCAGACCATCAGGCGCAGACGCGTTCGCCCAGTGGTGATCAATTCCGGTTGCAAGGCCACCAGCAGCCGCCTCCACACCCTCACATCGCGCCTCCTGTCGGACAGGTTGTCAATAATCCGATACCTCACGGTGGCATTGCGCCGCTGCCTATTTGGTTTGCTTTCTTCAAGCATCGGTCGGGCCAGGCTCATCAGGTACGTTTTATGCGCATGCGCCGGCCGCTCGCGACGTTGCAGGGTTGTCGTAGGAAGAATCCCAGCGCGGCGTGCACGGTGCAGGTGGATCGTCGAGGCCACGGCCGCCACCAGCGGCGCGGCACCGGCCAACACACCCCACACCGACCCCGCCTGTCGATCGAATGCTGCCCGTGCAGGCGCACCAGCGCACCTATTGACCGCACAACACGCTCAGCAGTATCCCGATCCGTGACGACTTCACCGGCCAGCACCGTGTCCAGCAGCTCGGATAGTTCATCACCGAAAGCCTGATACAACGTCTCGTCAACAGACATACTCATCACCCACCCCCTTGTCTGGGACATGACTAATACCTGCACCTTGGTCTGGGTAGCGTCGCTGCTCCCAGCGCGGTTCAGTAGGAAGCTGGCTAAGGCAGATTCTAGCGGATCGGTGAGCCGAGGATCATGTTGTCGAAGACCAGGGCCGTAGCCGGGTTCTTGGTCAAGGTGGGAGGGTCGGGCCGGTGACGGCTCCGGGGGCGCGGCATCACCAGCCCGACCCAGCTCAAGAGGCACCTGATGACGCCATGTCAGTGTTTCCTGCCAGAGACCCCGCGCGCTCTCACACCCCCGTGCGCACCACATAGCTCCACACGGCTGCGGTGAGCTGTGTGCGCAGCCGGTAGCGGCACCACACAGAGGACCGGCGGGCCGACCGCGGCAGGGATGGGTGGGGCTGTCCCTTGGCTGGTCGCCACGAGTGCCTCCGTTGCTGTATGGGCGTGGTGAGCCGTAGCCTCTACCCAACCGTGGGTGGCGGTCCGCGACCAGAGCACGTCGGGTGCGCCGGTGATGCACCAGTGCCGCGCCTGGTGGCTTGAGTAGGGGGAACGTTCTTAGCGAGAGGTGATGGCATGGGGTTT
>JBGSWT010000217.1:0-1929 GCA_041751815.1 Pseudonocardiaceae bacterium | reverse complement strand
TTCTCGACGCCCAGGCGAGCGAAAACCGTCCCCAGCCGCTCGATCTCCTCGAACGAGAGCAGCTCCGAGTGATCCATGAACGGGAAGTCGGTCCCGAAGACGTCGCGCGGCATGCAGTAGCAGCAGCGGAAGTTGCACCGGTCGGTCACCGAGATCCGCAGGTCCCGCAGCGGACGGCCGAACTTGTCGCTAACACTCATGGGCTTCACACCCGATCTTCGCCTCGTACCCTAAAAAAGTTCAGTTCAACCATCTAGGGTACCCACTAAGCCATCGGTGAAACCGGAATGATCACAAACTGTCGCAGGTACAGGTCAGCGAACGTGACGGGTCCGCGGGGTCCGGGCACCCGATCGACGTTGATTCCGGTCTCGGGAACTCTCCGTAGCTTGAACCCGTCGAGCAGCCGGGTGCTGGCGTTCCAGAACACCCCGGTGCCGTCATAGCTGTCCATGAACTCATGCGCGGCGGCCACGTCGCGGGTGACGATGGTCGCGGCGAGTCCGGAGGTCTCGAGGTTGGCGACCTGAGCTGCCTGCGCTGGGCCGACGACCCGGCTGACGGTCAGCGTTGCCTCCCGTCCGGTGTCCAACGCCCACTCGTGCCCGAGCGGGTGGTCATGCGGAGGTAGCGACAGCGCGATTCCGCGCTGCCGGGCGGCCTCCAGCAGCGCCTCGTGCAACTCCTCCGGGGCCCCGTCGGCCACCAGCAGCAGGTTCACCCGGTTGCAGACACCCAGCCGATCCAGGCCGGTCACGAGCAGCTCGACGGCCAGCACGGGGTCAGCCGCGGCATCGACGTAGAGCACCCCGCCCCCGTCGGCGTGGGCCAACACCCTTACCCCGTGACGAGCCCCTTCGGCGGCCAGCGCTCGGGTGGTGTCTCCGCTGCCCCGCACAATGACCAACGGGATCAGCTCAGGGTGTTGCACCAGGGCTACCGCACAGTCCCGCCGTGGGTCGGGCACCAGTTGAATGGCGCCCGGGTCCAATCCGGCGTCGGCCAGCGCCGGCGCGATGACGTGCTCGCCCAGTGCCAGCGCCGAGCGCAGCGCCGCTGATCCGGTCCGCAGCACTCCGGCGTTGCGGGACTTCACCAGTTGGGAGGCGACATCGACGGTGACGTTGGGCCGCGCCTCGAAGGTGGCGCCCACCACGCCTACCGGGCGGCGACGCTCGATCAGCCGCAAACCGTCCGGACGATCTTCTAGCACCCGATCCCGCGACGGGAACGGAACCTGGGCGAGCAGCGCAAGCTGGTCAGCCATCTCGGTCAGCCGCGCCTCGCCCAGCCGCAGCCGGTCGATCAGTGCCTGGGTCATCCCGGACTGCTCGGCTGCGGCGATATCGGCGGAGTTCGCGGCAAGTACCTCGGCCGAGGAGTCGGCCAGCCGGTGCGCCATGGCGTGCAATGCGGCGTTGATCGCGTCGTCGGAGGCGGTGGCCAGGGTGGGAGCGGCGCGTCGCGCCTGCCGGGCGCAACCGGCCACGATCTCGGCCCCAGACTCGGTGATGCTCACCTCGGAGTTCGCTCGCAGCTGCACGGCTCCAAGCCTACGTGCACACCCCTCCCCTGGCGTGTCCCGCTCATCTGTCCGGTGTGTCCGTCTCTGGTGTCCGGTGTGTTGCCGCACCTTGCACCACCGTGTGAGCACTGCGGACGGACACACCGTGCACGCGAGACGGACACGCGGGGAGGGGTGGGTTTATACGGGTACCAGGTCGTCGGCGTGCACGACCTCGCGGCGCAGCTCGGGAGGCAGGTCACGGGTGGAGCGGCCGATCAGCTCGGGCAGCTCCGTGGCATCGAACCCGACCATTCCCCGGGCCACCACCACGCTCTGTCGGTCGATCAGCTCCACCACGTCACCAGCCTCGAAGTCACCTTCGACGCCGATGATGCCGGCGGCAAGCAGCGAACGGCGGCGGT
>JBGSWT010000216.1:0-1842 GCA_041751815.1 Pseudonocardiaceae bacterium | reverse complement strand
GCACGTTCGCAGCGGGCGCACTGACGGCCGCTGTTGTCTCTCGCAAGTCGGGTGCCACAACGGCAGTAGTACTGCTGTGGTTGTTTCGATCCCATCCGTATCCCCTGTCCGCACTGGTTGATTCCGGGGAGTGTAACCGGGCGCCTCATGATCCAAAACTGTGGGTCGACCATCCAGGGCGGACTCGCCATCCACTCGATGGATAGTCGTATGCACCCGGTGGATAAGAGTATCCACTACATGCATATCGGATGGTTACTGTCTCTTTGAGTGATCTTCAGACACCCAGACCGCGACGACTACCTACGCCGCATGACCGCCGGGCGGGAGACGTCCCTGGCTGGTCTGAACCGTTGCGGTGCACTCACCGGCTGACCTCAAGCCGTGATGAGGGTCGGCAGAAAGTGCCGCACCTGGGTGGCGCCCGCTTCGAGGGTGGCTAATTCACGCTTCGGTGATAGAGCCCTTGCCGTACCGGCGACCGCACGTCTTGGTACTCAGTATTAGCGACACGAGCGAGCACCAGCAGCTCGTGTCGCGTCACATTATCTACCTCAAGTGCGGTCAGGATCTGTTCTACGTTCACAACATTAGGAAGTAAGTGCGCTCGCCAGGATTTGGCGATCTCGTCCCGCACGCGTGGGGTCGAGTTTCACCCTTCTAGCTTCATCTGATTTTCGGTGAACGGCTCGGAGCTTTCCAGAGCTAATCGCTTCCATGCCACGTATGGGGCAGGGTCAACACCGTCGAGGAGCTCACGCCCAAGCGCAGTACCGTCAGGGGCGTAGTCCATGCGCACCACAGCAGTGTCATCGAAGAGCCAGAAGTCTTGCGTGGGCAGTCCAGGGTTCGGTTGGTCGGTGAGATCGAGGATACGCACATCCTCGCCGACCTCCACTGTTCGACGGTAGACAGCGAACTCATAGCGCAAGTACTCGGTCAATGGTCGGCTTATGACATGTACTCGCCCGATCCATCGACCAGTTCGTCGAAAACGACGAACACGCACGAGCCACGAGTCATCGTCCGGGATATCAACCTTTCCCGTCGCCAGAAACGTTTCATACTCCGCTTGTTCACTACCCACACTGTAGGAGGGAAGCGTTTCGAGCCGGAACGCCTCCTTCTGATATGAGTCGAAGAACGTTCGCCAGCCTTCACCATCCAAGCGCACGAACCGCCTCCGCCAACACATCCACAGGGATTTCCACAAAAGCTTCACCTGCCGGTGTTTTCTTATCCACTGCGTAATCCTGAACAGCAATCGAGCCCCTGTCCGTCGTGGAGACGGTTGGGCAGTCGTCACGCTAGGCAGACCGACCGGGCTGGAAAAGTCGGTTCCTGCCGACCTGGGCCTCCTCCGTAGTGATACGCGATACCGAGGCGCGTCCCTCGCAACCACGCCGCTGTCCGGCCCGAGAACGATGCGGCCGACCAGTACAGCCTGTGTGAGGTAAGCCAGGCCGGCCCCCTCCACATCTGAGGGCAGCTCGAACGAGCCCACCAAGCCTGGGACACGCTCGACCGGCCCGGCTGGGACCGACTCGGCCTGACCGTCCAGCCGGATGGGTCGCACCAGGTCTGGCTGGACGATCCCGGCGGGCAACATCGCCGGCCGCTGCCGTAAGGCGGCGGTCACCAGCTCACGGGGAGCTCTGCGAGCCCTGCTCGCGGAACTCGCGGACCGCGTTGCCGATCTCGTCGACGTCCAGCACGTCGGCCATCAGCCCGACCTGCTCCTCCCACACGTCATCGGGGATCGCGGCTCGCGGTTCGTCCTCCATGATGTGGTAGACGGGGAGGCCCAACTGGACCCCCGCCAATGGTCCTGCCCAACTCGGA
>JBGSWT010000215.1:0-2345 GCA_041751815.1 Pseudonocardiaceae bacterium | reverse complement strand
CCGGCAAGCGACTCAACTCCAGCCGCACGGCCGTGCAAGCAGCCTTCGACCTGCGCCGCGCCGCATTGGCGGCCGAGCGGGACACCGGCAAGCTTCGCACGGAGGCCGTTGACGTCACGTTGCCGTGGGATCGGGTTCCGGGTGGCGCCCGGCACCCGATCACCACGCTGTGCGAGCGCATCGCCGATGTGTTCGTCGCGATGGGCTATGAGGTTGCCGAGGGACCCGAACTTGAAGCCGAGTGGTTCAACTTCGACGCGCTGAACTTCCCCAAGGATCACCCGGCCCGCACCATGCAGGACAGCTTCTACGTCGCCCCCGAGGGGTCGGGCATGGTCCTGCGCACGCACACCTCACCCGTGCAGATACGCACTCTGCTGGAGCGCGAACTGCCGGTGTACGTGGTGTGCCCGGGACGCACGTTCCGCACCGACGCGCTGGACGCCACGCACACCCCGGTCTTCCACCAGGTGGAAGGCCTCGCCGTGGACAAGGGCATCACGATGGCCCACCTGAAGGGCACCCTGGACGCGTTCGCCCGGGCGATGTTCGGCCACACCTCCCGGACCCGGTTGCGGCCCTCGTTCTTCCCCTTCACCGAGCCTTCCGCTGAAGTCGACGTGTGGTTCCCGGAGCGCAAGGGCGGTGCCGGCTGGGTCGAGTGGGGCGGCTGCGGGATGGTCAACCCCCACGTGCTGCGCGCCTGCGGCATCGACACTGCGGTCTACTCCGGTTTCGCCTTCGGCATGGGCATCGAGCGCACCCTGCAGTTCCGCAACGGCATCGCCGACATGCGCGACATGGTCGAGGGCGACGTCCGGTTCACCTGCGCATTCGGAATGGAGGCCTGAGCCGATGCGCGTTCCGGTGTCATGGCTGCGCGATCACGTCGCGCTGCCCGATAAGGGCTCCAATGTTGCCGCTGCCCCCACAGTGATGGAGATCGCTGACGCCCTCGTGCGGGCTGGTCTCGAGGTCGAGGCGGTGCACCAACTCGGCCCGGTGAGCGGGCCGCTTGTGGTGGGCCGCGTCCTGGAGATCGATGAGCTGACCGGCTTCTCCAAGGCCATCCGCTACTGCCTCGTCGACGACGGCGAGCTGGCGCCGCGCGGGATCGTCTGCGGTGCCTCCAACTTCGACGTGGACGATCTGGTGGTGGTCGCGCGTCCCGGGGTGGTGCTGCCAGGCGACTTTGTGATCGCGGCGCGAACCACCTACGGCCGAACGTCCGACGGGATGATCTGCTCGGCTGCCGAGCTCGGCCTTGGCGAGGACCACACCGGGATCATGGTGCTCCCCGCAGGCACCGCGGTCCCCGGCGGAAGTGCTGTCGAACTGCTCGGCCTGGATGACGCGGTCATCGAGTTGACGATTACCCCGGACCGCGGGTACTGCCTGTCGGTGCGTGGGCTGGCTCGCGAGCTGGCCATCGCCTTCGACGCTCCCTACGGGGATCCGGCGCTGCTGGAAGTGCCCCAGACGTCGAATGCCGCCTGGCCGGTGCATATCGAGGACGAACACGGTTGCCGACGGTTCGTGCTCCGCTGGGTGACGGGTGTGGACCCCACCGCCGCGTCTCCGTGGTGGATGCGCCGGCGGTTGCAGCTGGCCGGAATGCGGCCGATCTCGTTGGCTGTCGACGTCACGAACTACGTGATGCTGGAGCTCGGGCAGCCGCTGCATGCTTTTGACGCCGCCAAGCTCGACGGTGACCTCGTCGTCCGGCGTGCCGCCGAGGGGGAGAAGCTCACCACGCTGGACGGAGCATGCCGGGAGCTGGATCCCGACGACATGGTGATCTGCGATGCCAGCGGGCCGGTGTCGCTGGCGGCGGTGATGGGCGGGGAGAGCACCGAAGTCGGTGTGCAAACCACCAGCCTGCTGCTGGAGGCGGCGACCTGGGACCCGGCCTCGGTGGCCCGCAGCGCCCGGCGGCACAAGCTACCCAGCGAGGCCGCCCGGCGTTTTGAACGCGGGGTGGATCCTGCGCTGCCGCCGGTGGCAGCCGAGCTCGCTGCGACACTGCTGAGCCGCTATGGCGGCGGCAAGATCGAGCAAGGTCGCACCGATGTCGGAGGACTTCCGCGGCCAAAGTCCGTGGCGATGCCGATCGACCTGCCAGATCGGGTGGCCGGGCGGCGCTACGAGAACGGTGCCACGGTCCGCCGGCTTTCCCAGATCGGTTGTGCGGTTCGGCTCGGCGGGAGCAATGGCACCACGACGGTCACCGTCATCCCGCCGTCCTGGCGGCCTGATCTGTCTCAACCCGTCGACCTCGTCGAGGAGGTGCTGCGGTTGGAGGGCTACGACAGCATCCCCTCCGAGCTGCCGCCGGCGCCACCCGG
>JBGSWT010000214.1:0-1856 GCA_041751815.1 Pseudonocardiaceae bacterium | reverse complement strand
CACCGAGCTGGACGACGCGCTGGACGATCGGCGCGACGTGCCGGAGGTGGCCGAGCTGCACGACCGGGTGAGGGCCGCCCGTGTGCCGCCGGTCTAACCAGCGCCGTGATGGTTACGGTGGCTGCCCGACGATGTTGGAGGCGGCGTGGCGGCAAGCGGCACCCTGTACTACGGCGACAACCTTGACGTGCTACGCGAGCACGTGCCCGCCGAATCGGTCGACCTGATCTACCTGGACCCGCCGTTCAACTCGAACCGCAACTACAACGTCATCTTCGGCCATAACGCAAGTGCGGGAGACGACGCAGCGCAGATTCAGGCATTCGGAGACACATGGGTTTGGACTCCGACGACCAATCAGCAATATGCGGGCCTAATGGCGGGTGAGGTTCCCCTGAAGGTCGCCGATGCGCTCGGCGCCATGCGGACGCTGATCGGTGAGAACGATGCGATGGCGTATCTGGTCAACATGGCACCGCGATTGGTTGAGCTGCACCGGGTATTGAAGCCGACAGGCACCCTGTACCTTCACTGCGATTCCACCGCGAGCCACTATCTGAAGCTGTTGCTCGACGCTCTGTTCGGTCCTGACCGATTCGTGAACGAGCTGATCTGGCAGCGCGCGCATACGATCAAGGGCAACGCCGGCCAGGGGTCAAGGCACTACGGCCGCACCACCGATACTATCCTGTTCTACTCCAAGAGCGACAACTACGTGTTTAATCAGACGTACACCCCATACACCGACGAGTACCTTAAGCGCTTCAAGAATGTGGAGCCGGGAACCGACCGCCGATACCGCACTGTAAGCATGATTGGTCCAGGCGGCGCGGCGAAGGGGAACCCGTTCTACGAGGTGATGGGCGTCTCGCGATACTGGCGATACTCTCGGGAGAAAATGCAGGAACTGATGGATTCGGGGATGGTCGTACAAGCCAAGCCGGGTGGCGTTCCTGAGCGAAAGCAGTACCTAGATGAAGGTAAGGGTGCGGCTGTTCAATCTCTTTGGACGGACATCGTGGAGATCAACCCGATGGCTGCGGAGCGGCTTGGTTATCCAACGCAGAAGCCGGTCGCACTGCTGGAGCGCATCATCCGCACCAGCAGCAACGAAGGCGACGTGGTGCTCGACCCGTTCTGCGGCTGCGGCACCACGGTCGACGCGGCGGTCCGGCTTGACCGCAGGTGGCTCGGCATCGACATCACCTACATCGCGGTCGACCTGATCGAGAAGCGGCTGCGCCACACCCACGGCGACGCCATCACCGACACCTACACGGTGAAGGGCATCCCGCGGGACCTCGGCGGCGCCTACGCGCTGTTCTCGCAGTCGCCGTTCGACTTCGAGCGCTGGGCGGTGTCGCTGGTCAACGCCCAGCCGAACGAGAAGCAGGTGGGTGACAAGGGCATCGACGGCGTGGCTCGGTTCCCCACCGACGCCAAGGGTGGGCTCGGCCGCATCCTGGTCTCGGTGAAGGGCGGCAAGACCGTCGGGCCGCAGTTCGTGCGCGACCTGCTCGGTACGGTCGAGACGCAGAAGGCACAGATGGGCGTGCTGGTCACGATGGCGGCGCCGACCAAGGGGGTGATGGACGCCGTCAACCACGGCGGCACGTATGCGCTGCCGGTGAACGGCCAGACGTTCCCGCGGGTGCAGACGATCACCGTAACGGAGCTGCTGAAGGGCAAGCGCCCGATCATGCCGCCGACGCTGCTGCCCTACATCCAGGCCTCGAAGGCGCAGACGATCGCGCCACCACCCACGCTGTTCTAAACGCCCCTCTGGCGGGCCTGGCCGCGCTACGGCCGCCGCGGGCTGCGACGTGCAGCACGTCGGGTAGCCCGCGCCGTGATGC
>JBGSWT010000213.1:0-6857 GCA_041751815.1 Pseudonocardiaceae bacterium | reverse complement strand
TCGCTCAGGGCGGGCTGCCGGTCGACGTCGCGGAGACGGTCACCTGGTTGGCGTCGCCCGCCTCGGCCGGAGTGACCGGGCAGGTGGTCCGGGTATGCGGGCAGAGCGTCATGGGGGCCTGACGGAGGTGACGACGGAGCTGGGCACGCCGCCCGCGGCGGTGCCGCTGTTCGCCAAGGCGGCGCTAGGTGCCTTGCCTCGCCCACGACGACCCCGGCAACTGCCGGATACCGCGCTGGTGCTGCCCGAGCAGGTCGTCGACCGCGAGCACCTGGCGGCTTACGCGCGGGTATGCGGGTTCCCGCTGTCTGACCGGCTGCCCGGCACCTACCCGCACGTGCTGGGCTTCGGGCTGGCGCTGCAGCTGATGACCGGCCGGGACTTCCCGTTTCCGCTGCTCGGGCTGGTGCACATCGGTAACCGGATCACCGTGCGCCGCGCGATCCGCGCCGACGAGCGACTGACGCTGCAGGTACGCGTAACCGACCTGGAAGCCCACGATCGAGGCAGCCAGTTCACCGTGATCACGCAGGTCATCGCCGACGGCGCACCGGTGTGGTCAGAGCAGAGCACCTACCTGCACCGCAGCGGCGACCGGGATAAGCCCGCTGGCCATGCTGTGACTCAACGGCCGGCACAACCACCGCCACCGGAGCCGACGGCCGTGTGGCAGCTGGCCGGGAACGTCGGCCGCCGCTATGCCGCGGTGTCCGGGGATTACAACCCGATCCACCTGCACCGGCTGGCCGCCCGCGCATTCGGATTCCCGCAAGCGATCGCGCATGGCATGTACACCAAGGCACGATGCCTCGCCGCGCTGGATGCCCGGCTGCCCGAGGCGTACACGGTGGACGTCCGATTTGGCCGTCCGATCCTGCTGCCGAGCACTGTGCACGTGAGCATTACCAGCGCCGGAGGTTGGAAAATCGCGGTGCACAATCCTGGTGGGCGTCCGCACCTCACTGGCAGCATCAGTGCTTGACGTGGCTCCCTTGGCCCAGACCGATCCAGATGACGTCCATCAACCGGGTGACCAGGGCATCCGGCGTCTCCTCAGGGTGCTCGAGTCCCCAGTCCGAGAGCGCTTCAGCGGCCCCGACCAGCGCGTGCGCGATAGGCAGGGCACGGGCATGTGCCTCGTCACTCGACGAGCTGGCCAGCAGCCCGGCGACCATGACGATGGTCCGCTCCCGCGCCGCGGAGATCTCCCCGGCGAACGTGCCGTGCACCCGGGCTTGGCGGTAGAGCACGATCCAGCCGTCACGATGCTCAGCGATGAACTCGAAGAACGCCAGCAGACCGCGGTACAGCCGGTCCTCCGGGGCGAGCCCGGCGGGAACCGCGGCGCTGATCACGTCCATCAACCGCTGCGTCTCCCGGCGGATGCAGGCGATGAACAGGTTGTCCTTGGCGCCGAGGTAAGCGTAGATCATCGGCTTTGAGACCCCGGCGGCCTCGGCAATATCATCCATTGAAGCCAGGTGGAAACCGTGCCGGGAGAACACCGCGACGGCCGCATCGAGCAACTGCTGCTCGCGTACCTGCCGGGGCAGCCGCCGGCGCGGCGGCTGCGGCGACGGCGGGCTCACCGTTGCGAGTTTAGCTACCCGATCGTAACCTTACTCATGAGTAGATAAGGGAGTAACCATGGCGGACGCCAACGACATCGACCCGAGAAACCTCTCCACGGCGGAATTCGCGCAGCTGCTTACGCCTGGCACCGGCAACGGAATCGGCGCGATAGACCCCCGCGCCTTCGCTCGGCTGATCAAATTCGCCTCGAACGACCAGCTCGGCGCGGTGCTCGGCGATCCGACGCTGCGCCGCGCGTTGCTGGACCGGATCTTCAGCCGGATGGCCGGTCAGTTCCGACCGGAGAATGCGCCGCGGCGCGACTCCGCTATCCACTGGCGACTCACCGGTGGCGACGGTGCCGACGAGGTGTACGAGACCTGGATCACCGGAACCGACGGTTCCTCAACGCCGCGGTGCGTGAGCACCAGCGAGCCATCGCACGATCCACGCGTCACTTTCACGATGGCCGGCGAGCAGTTCCTCAAGCTGGTCTCCGGCAACAGCTCCCCCACGATGATGTTCGTCACGGGAAAGGTGAAGCTGAGCGGCGACATCGGCTTCGCCGCCCAGCTGACCAAGATTTTCGACATACCCTCGGCGTAAGCCGTGGTACAGGAGTCCGCTCACGCCTTTATCGGCGTGCGCTGAGCGCTGTGAAAGGGACGTTGCTGAACGTCGGCCAGACGTTCCCGCAGGCGGGCATGGCGCCATCTCCGGGCAGAGGTCAGCTTGCGACGCACGGTTCTCAATGCCGGGATCTGGGTGGCCAGGTGCAGGTGGTAGCGCCACGACGGTTGCAAACGGTAGCGCTTCGACAGGGCGTAGGCGAAGTGCACGCTGTCCTGGCCGATGAACTCCGCCACGTTCTCCAGCCACCGCATGCTGCTCACCGCGTTGCGCTGTATGGGGGCCACTTCGGCGCGCCGCTGCTCGTCATAAGCCCGCAGCGCAGAGTGGAGGTCATCGTGAGCGTCCAAGTTCGCGGCGAGCGCGATCGCATCTCCGATCGCCAGCTTGGTACCGGAGCCGATCGAGAAATGTGTGGTGTGTGCGGCGTCGCCTATGAGTGCGACATTGTCGCGGTACCAGGTCTTGTTTCTGATGATCCTGAAGTTGTGCCAGGGCAGTTTGTCGTCGACACTGCGCAGCTGGTTGATCAGTGAACGACCGCGGAGGTGACGTTCAAAGATCTGTTCCAGCAACCTCATGCTCTGGTCCGCTCCGAGCTCATGTAAGCCGAGTCCTTCCCAGGTCTCCGGCGAACACTCGACGATGCAGGTGCTCCGTTCGGCGTCGAGGTAATAGGCATGCAGCCATATCCAGCCGGCAGGCGTCTCCTCGAATGCGTACCTGAAGGCGTCGAACACCCGGTACGTACCAAGCCAGAGATACTTGTTCCGGCCCACCAGAACCTCCGTCTGGTAGTGCTTCGCAAAGAGCTGACGCTCACGACTGTTGACACCATCGGAGGCCACGACCAAATCGGCGTCCGCGAACTCGGACAGGTCTTTGGTCTCGCGTTGGAATTGGACGTCCACGCCGAGATCGGTGGCCCGTTCAGCCAGAATATCAAGCAAGCTCTTGCGCCCCATGCTTAACCCATAGCCGCCGAGATAGGCAGTGCGCTTGCCACCCACATGCACTTCCACACCGTCCCACACCCCAGAGACTCTTTGTATCTCCCGGGCGCTCACCGGGTCATTACGGTAGAGACTGTCGAGGACATCGTCCCAGTATCCGACGCCCCAACCGCTGGTAACCCCAGCGGGATTGCGTTCGATAACAGTGATATCATGCTCTCTATTGCGCAACTTCGCGGAGATGGCGAAATACAGGCCCGCGGGGCCACCGCCAACACAGGAAATACGCATCTTTCTCTTCACTGCGCCCCCGTTCCTGCACTGCACCATTCTATTTCGAAGTTGACGTTGTGCGACTGCGTGGTTGTAGTGCACCAACACTCGGTTCAATATCGGGATGCGCCGACATGTGGAGGTCAGCAAGCTTCATCCTTCGACGGGCCCGAGCGCCGTTTCTCATCGCACTGACAGATCGCCGCAATCTGCGCAGTGGCGCAATCTGGGTGGCAAGATGAAGCTGGTAACGCCACAGCGGATAATGCCCGCGACGCTTCCACAGCGAATAGGCGAACTGGGTAACCGGCTGGTCGATGTGGCGTGGAACATTCTCGAACCACTCGGTGCTGCCCACCGCCGCGCTCTGCGCATTCGCTATCGCCGACCGACGTTTCTCCGCATAATCTGCTAGCGCTAATTTGAGGTCATCGCGGGAGTGTAGACTATCGGCGAGCCCGATCGAGTCTTGCATCGCAAGGGTGGTGCCCGACCCGATCGAGAAGTGTGTGGTGTGCGCCGAGTCGCCCATGAGGACGATGTTGTCGTGATACCAGACCGTGTTGGTGATCCGCGTGAAGTTCAGCCACGGAGTCTTGCTGAGATCGCGCTGTATGTTCACCAGCGGGGGTTTCATGAGCGAGTGACCGTCGAGGTGGTGTGCGAAAATCTCTTCCAACAACGTGATGCTCTCGTCGTGCCCGAGCACGTCGAAGCCGAGCCCCTTCCAGGTCTCCGGCGAGCACTCGACAATGAAGGTGGTCGTGTCGGCATCGAAGGGGTACGAGTAGAACCAGATCCAGCCGGCAGCCGTCTCTTCGAATGCAAACATGAAGGATTCGAAGAGCCGGTGGGTGCCGAGCCACATGTACTTGTTGCGGCCCACATCGACACCGGCCTGGAAGTGCTCACCGTGCAGCTTGCGCACGCGACTGTTCGCACCGTCGCATGCAATGATCAAGTCCGCGTCAGCGAACTCGGACAGGTCCTTGACCTCACGCTCGAACTGGATCTCGACACCAAGAGCCAATGCTCGCTCGACCAGGATGTCCAGGAGATGCTTGCGACCGATGGCGAACCCGTATCCGCCGAGGTGCGCTCGCTGCGTGCTCCCGACGTGCACTTCCTGGTTGCCCCAGGACGCGGGGCTGTCGAATACCTGCCGTGCACTCTCCGGGTCGTTGTGATAGAGACTGTCCAGTAGCTCGTTCGAGAATGTGACACCCCAGCCATAAGTCACCCCGGCCGGGTTGCGTTCGATAACGGTGATATCGTGATCTTGATTACGCACTTTGGCGGAAATGGCGAAATACAAACCCGCAGGCCCGCCGCCGACACACACGATCTTCATACCTTCTCCGCCTCCCTGATTGTCGGCGAGCGACAAGCCACTATCAATCAAGCATGAGCGCTAGCGCGAGGGCATCCCGGTGCCACGCCATCGGGCGCCGCGGCGCAGCAGGCTTTGCACCTCGCTGAACAACCGGCGCCCGGCAGCGGAACGCCACGCCAGGTCATAGGCAGCCCGCAGCGCCGCCGGCCTGATCATCTCGACCGCGGTGGGGTAGCGGAATGCCGTACCCCCGAAGGTGATCTTGGGTTGGTCGGCAGTCGGCAACGTGTCAGTGCTGCGGTCGTGGCCGTCCAGCAACGCGTCCAGGGTGTCCGGACGCAGCCCACCGAAGTCGAACCAGCGGTATCCCTGCCCCTTGGCCCACTTGATCATCTCCCACCGGATGGCGGCCGGCACGGAAAGCCGCATCGCCTCGCCGGAGCGATCGAACCCGGACAACCGGCCGCGGACCATGTCCCCACATCCGGTCATCAGATCGGCGGCGACCGGCACTCCGTTCACCTCGCCGACGAACAACACGGCATGGCCGGTTGCGGCGAGCTCCCGGTACAGCGCCGTCATGTAATCGAGTGGCAAGGGCGTGTAGCCCTGGTGCTGCGCTGACGTGGCCATCAGCTCGGCGAGCAGTGCAACGTCGCGCTCGTCCCCGGCCCGCACCGTGACCCCGCGCGACTCCCACCGGTTGGTCCATGACTTGAGTCGCTTACCGAACCTGCTCCGGATCGCAGCCAGGTCGGCCGTCAGGTCGATCCGGATCGAACCCCCGGGTGCGATACCAGCCGACGAGGGGCGAAACCCGTGCCGGAGCAGCTCGCTACTGGTGGCGTGGTCACCTTCGGACGGTTGGACGAACAAGATCTGCAACCGCTGCCGGCCCAACAACGCCAGCGCGTCGACCAGTGCGCGGCGGACGTCATCGGCAGCCGTGACGTCAGGTGCCACGAGCGGGCCGTAAGGGAGGTAACCAACAGCACCCAACACGGGCACCCGCCGGGTCAAGATCTGTGCCCCGCCGACGAGCTCGGCTCCGCGGTAGGCCAGCAGGTACAGCGGGCTGAAGCCGACCCGGGCCCGCAAGCCCGCCCAGATCGAGAGCTGGGTGACGTCGGTGCCGGGGGCCCGATCCACCAGCAGGTCCCATGCCCGCAGTGCCTCAGGGCCGGGGTCCTCGCTCACCGTGACCTCAACGTCCCCGCCGGAACCGACGTCCAGTGCCGTCCACCTCCCGCTTTGACCCTGGTCACTTTGACGCTGGTCACTCTGACCCCGTGGTACCACGGCTGTCCCCCCTCCCAACATTGTGCTCAGCCCCAGCCACCATCCAACGCCTCTCACAGGGCCACCCCCCGTCACACCACGAGCTCACCGGCGACGTAGAAATCGAGCGATCACTCTCAGTCGTTTTGTCGCAGCTATGCGGCGGCTCGTTACGTCGGCCCCCCGATCAGGTGGTCCCGCTCTGACACCTGCCGTGACCTACTTCTGACGGAGAGTAACTGAGTTCCCCCGACGCGGAAAGCCACCTGCAGGCTGGTGCGGGCTGTGCCAACGTGGACAGGTGGTACACGAGGCGGCGATCCGCGGCGACGGTGACGGTTGGCTGCACTGCGGCGACGGACAACACCGGTGGGGACGCTTCGGCGCGGCAGGGCTGCTGCTGTGGGCTCCTGACCCCGAGGGAAGGCCGCTGGTGCTGATGCAGCACCGAGCTTCGTGGACGCACTATGGGAGTCTCTGGGGCGTACCGGGGGGAGCCCGGCACAGCGACGAGACCCCGGTCCAGACCGCACTGCGGGAAGCGGACGAGGAAGCCGCAGTCGACGCCGGCCTAGTACGAGTCCGCGGCGAGCTGGTGGAACACCCCGGCGGTGATTCCTGGTCCTACACCACAGTGATCGCCGACGCCACCGAGCCGCTGCCGGTGCCGGTGCAACCCAACCACGAGAGCGCTGAGCTGGCCTGGGTCACCGCGTCCGCCGTCACCGCGCTGGACCTGCATCCGGCCTTCGCTGCCAGCTGGCCCGCGCTGCAGGTCACCATGACCGGTCTCGTGGTGGACGCGGCCAATGTCGTCG
>JBGSWT010000212.1:0-6540 GCA_041751815.1 Pseudonocardiaceae bacterium | reverse complement strand
AGGTGCTGGCCGCGCAGCCCGCCGTAGCGCTGGACTACCTGGCACTGCGCAGTCCCGGGTTGGGTCCGGCCCCGCAGCAGGGAGACGCCCGGCTGCTGCTGGCCGCCACCGTCGGGACAACGCGGTTGATTGACAACGTCGGCCTGCACCTTGGTGCAGCGCGCGGTGATGTGATTGCCGGCTCCGCCGGCGGTGTGGCAGCGCACAACTCGAACAGACGCGGAGGCCCGTGATGTTCCGGACCATGCTGAAGTCCAAAATCCACCGGGCCACTGTCACCGAGTCGGATCTGCACTATGTGGGGTCGGTGACCCTCGACGAGGACCTCATGGACGCCGCCGACCTGCTCGCCGGCGAGCGAGTAGCGATCGTGGACATCACCAACGGCGCCCGGCTGGAGACCTATGTCATCCCTGGTGCCCGGGCCAGCGGCGTGGTCGGGATCAACGGCGCCGCTGCACATCTGGTGGCCCCTGGCGACCTGGTGATCCTCATTTCCTACGGCACGATGGACGACGTCGAGTCGCGGTGCTACCAGCCACGGGTGGTATTCGTCGACGCCGGCAACCGGATCGTCGAAACAGGTAGCGACCCGGCGCATGCCCCGGCGAGCAGTGGTCTGATTGCCGGCTCCGCCAGCGGTGGTCTGATTGCCGGCTCCGCCGGCGGTGGTCTGGTTGCCGGCTCTGCCGGCGGGAATCTGATGAGGGATCGCGAGTGCTGCTCGCCCTAGATATCGGCAACACCAACATCGTCCTTGGACTGTTCGATAGCGATCAGGGGGGCACCAGGACGGACGCCATGCTCGTGCGTCACTGGCGGATGCATACCGACGCCAGGATGACTGCCGACGAGCTGGCGATGACCGTCCGCGGACTGCTGGGCGAGTACTCCGGCACAGTCACCGGTATCGCGGCGCTGTCCACTGTGCCTGCTCTGTTGCGCGAACTGCGGGTGATGCTCGATCGGTACTGGTCACAACTGCCCAGGGTGATCGTGGAGCCGGGCGTGCGCACCGGGGTGCCGTTGCTCTACGACAACCCGCGCGAGGTGGGCGCCGATCGGATCGTCAACACGTTGGCCGCCTACACCCGCTACGGTGGCCCGGCGATCGTGGTGGACTTCGGTACCTCCACCAACTTCGACGTGATCAGCGCACGCGGGGAATTCCTCGGCGGCGCGCTGGCTCCTGGCATCGAGATCTCCGTCGATGCGCTCGCCGCGCGGGCCGCTCAGCTGGTGAAGGTACAGCTCGTCCGGCCTCGGTCGGTGATCGGCAAGAGCACCGTGGAAGCCCTGCAGTCCGGGCTGCTGTTTGGATTTGCCGGGCAAGTCGACGGGCTGGTCGGCCGGATCGCTGCTGAGCTGGCACCGGCAGCCGAGAGCGAGGTCGTGGTGGTGGCCACCGGGGGGCTGGCGCCGCTACTGATCGCCGAGGCGACAACCATCACCCACCACGCGCCGGATCTCACTCTGCAGGGGTTGCGGATGGTCTACGAACGCAACATCGGCTGATCCTTAGCTCGTGAGTGCGTAACAGTGTTACGCACTCACGAGCGGACGTTGGTGCGTAGCACCAGCGTCCGCATCGGCAGCTCGAAGGCACCGCTGCGCGTGGCGGGATGCTGCTCGAGGAACCGGCGGATCGTCATCAGCGCGGCGGCCCGATCCTCGGGCCTACTGACCAGCGCCCAGGAATGAGTTGACACGGTCGCCAGCAGCGAGTCGATGGTGCGGGGCCAGCGCCAGCGGAATTGACGCTGTTCCGGCTTGCCGAACGCCGGGTGCTCGGGCACGTCGGCGAATCCCCGTCCGGCGTTGCCGATCGACCGCACAGCTTCGGAGACCTCGGCCAGCTCGGACACCCAGCCGACCGAGTCATCCTCGGTATTGCCGAGCGCGGCCAGCACGCCCCTCGGTCGCAATACTCGAGCGATCTCCCAAAGCGCCCGATCGAGGTCGAACCAATGGAGAGCCTGCCCGACCAGCACCGCGTCCACAGCACGCTCTTCGGCCGGAATCTGCTCCGCTGACCCGCTCATGACTGTTATCTCGGGCAACCGGCGGGACAGTTCGGCGCGCATCCTGTCGTCCGGTTCGACGGCGAGCGCTCGAGTCGCGGCCACCCCGCGGCGCAATATCGCCGCAGTGAGCTTGCCGGTGCCTGCGCCCAGGTCGAGCACAGTGGCGCTATCGGGCGAGTCGTGGGCCAGCGGTCCCAGTGCCCATGCCACCGCCTGGTCCGGGTAATCCGGCCGGTGCAGTGCGTATTCTGTGGCCGCATAGCCGAAAGAAGCGGCTCGGCGAGCGTGCAGATCCTCCACGGTACCGAAGGTACCGGCGGTAAACCCGTGCCCAGCCCCAACTCCACGTGTGATCCAGCACTAGGTTGTCCGGCGTGACCACCCAGCCCTCTCTCGCGTCCGATGACCTGCCCGAGCAGATGCGGGTGCGTCGGCACAAGCGGGAACGGATGCTGGCCACTGGGCCGCACCCTTATCCCGTTCAGGTGCCGCGGACCCGAACCCTGCGCGAGATTCGCGACGCCTACGACGGTCTGGCGCCTGACGTGCGAACAGGCGAGCAGGTTGCGGTCACCGGACGAGTCATTTTCCTGCGCAACACCGGCAAGCTTTGCTTTGCAACGTTGCGCGAAGGCGATGGAACCGAACTGCAGGCCATGCTCAGCCTTGCCGACCTGGGCGCCGATGAACTCGCCGCGTGGAAGGCCGACGTCGACCTCGGGGATCACGTATCCGTGGTCGGAGAGGTGATCAGCTCGCGGCGTGGAGAGCTGTCGGTACAAGCCCGGGAATGGCGGATGGCGGCCAAGGGGCTACGACCTCTTCCGGTCGTGCACAAGGAGCTGGCCGAGGAAACCCGGGTCCGTCAGCGCTACCTCGATCTCATCGTCCGTGATGCGGCCCGGCGTACTGTGCGGGTGCGCGCCGATGTGGTCCGATCGGTCCGTGACATGTTGCATTCCCGCGGCTTCATCGAGGTCGAGACGCCGATGCTGCAGGTCGTGCACGGTGGTGCCACGGCGCGACCGTTCGTGACGCACTCCAACGCACTCGACACCGACTTGTACTTGCGGATCGCCCCGGAGCTGTACCTGAAGCGCTGCGTGGTGGGTGGCATCGAACGCGTCTTCGAGCTCAACCGAGTGTTCCGCAACGAGGGCATGGACTCCACCCACTCACCTGAGTTCACCATGCTCGAGGTGTATCAGGCCTACACCGACTACGACGGTATGGCAGAGCTGACCCGCACGCTGTACCAGACGGTGGCCCGCGATGTGTTCGGCTCCACAACACTTCGCCTCGCCGACGGCAGCGAGTACGAGATCGGCGGGGAATGGGCGCAGATCAGTCTGTTCGGCGCGGTATCCGAGGTGCTTGGCGAGGAGATCAATCCGGCGATGCGCAGCGCCGAGTTGCTTCCCCACGCCGAGCGAGTGGGACTCGCGGTGCATCCCGGCTGGTTACCCGGGAAACTCGTCGAGGAGTTGTTCGAGCACCTCGTGGTGCCAGACCTGCACGCTCCCACCTTCGTGAGGGACTTTCCGTTGGACACCTCGCCACTGACCCGGGAGCATCGCAGTGTTGCCGGTCTGGCAGAGAAATGGGATCTCTACATCCGGTCCGTCGAGTCGGCAACGGCCTACTCGGAGCTGGTCGACCCGGTTGTGCAACGGAAGCGTTTCGAGACTCAGGCAGCGCTCGCTGCGGCGGGTGATGACGAGGCGATGCCGCTCGACGAGGACTTCCTGGACGCCATGGAGTATGGAATGCCGCCGAGTGGCGGCATGGGAATGGGGATCGACCGGCTGCTCATGGCGCTCACCGGTTCAGGTATCCGTGAGACGATCCTGTTTCCGCTGGTACGGCCACAATGAGCTGACTCTGACGGCGAGCATTTCGCAATCGGACCAGAAATGCGCTAACCTACTCGTTGTCGTTGTGGAGTCGTCGTGCGATGGCTCCGTCCACCACATGTCCCAAGGAGGACGACGCGCATGGCGCAGAAGGTCACCGTGACCTTGGTCGATGACCTCGACGGAGGTACGGCCGAAGAGACCGTTGAGTTTGGTATCGACGGTGTGGCTTACGAGATTGATCTGTCGGCAGGTAACGCGGGGAAGCTGCGTGAGTCACTGGCTGACTATGTTTCCAACGCCCGAAAGTCTGGTGGGCGCCGTAAGGCCCCAGGTCCGGCTCGCCGAGCTAGTGGCGGTGGACGGGCCTCAGTGGACCGCGAGCAGAACGCCGCGATCCGTGAGTGGGCCCGTAAGAACGGTTACAACGTCTCAGACCGTGGTCGCATCCCGGCTGAGGTGCTAGACGCTTACCACAAGGGAAACTGACGTATACACCGGTGCCGTCCTGATAGGACGGCACCGGTGTAGGACTGGCTAAGCAGGCCCGTGTCGTCTCCTCGACCCCGTGCCGTTCCTTCCTCAGTCGGATCCGTCTTCCTTGGTGCGGCCGGGAATGAGTGCATCGGTCATGGCCGTCTGGGGGCGTTTGAGCACCCGGACTCCGTAGACGAACGTGAGCGCGCCGCCCAGATAACCTCCGACGACGAGCAGCAGCCAAGAGATGACACCGAGAATCAGAGCGGTCGTGATGACCGTGCCGTTGGAGTAGCCAGCCAACTGCACCCGGAACGTCCCGGCGAACATACCGGTTGCGCTTGCCATCACGGTGAGATGCCACCAGCCAAGGGTGCGCGCGGGCGAGGTAGCGGGAATGCCGAACAGGTCCACCAAACCGGTGATGATGGTCGGCACAGCAGCTATGAGTCCCACCGCGATCGCGAGCACCGAAGCGGTGGCCATGGCGGATTCCTGGAACCCCGCCGCGCCGGCCACGAGCATCGCAACGCCGGCCGTGTAGGCCCCGATACCGATGTCAGTCAGCGGTGCGTGCGCCGGCTTACCCGCGAAGCCCTTCATGAGCGATGCCATCAGACGCCTCCCTTCGTCGAGCATGCAAAATCGCGGGCAGTGTTGCTCGCATCACAATAAACGCGCGGGCTTCAGCAGCGGTTCAGGAGTTTACTCAGCTGTGCCGGATTGAGTGCTGTGCCTGCGTCCGAGCTTGTGTTGGGCTGTGCTGATCAGCGGGAGCCCCGGACGCGAACGAGCAGGGCACCCGCGTCGACGCGCATCCGCAACATCTGCACTTCACCCACTGGATCACCGTCGAGCTGGGCCTGCTCGGGATCCTCCGCGATGATGGTGACGGCGCCGCCTTGCCAGTGCTGCACTATCCGATGGCCACTGCAGCGCCGGGTCAGCACTCGCGCGGTCACTCCCATCCATCCGAGGAGCCCCTTCGGCGCGATGGTCACCACGTCCAGCAACCCGTCGTCCACTTTGGCCGCAGGCATCAGTACCAGGCCGCCGAGCAGTTTGCCGCAGTTGCCCACTACCACCGTCCGGACCTGACGGTGCAGCTCGGGCCGGCCGTCCACGGCGAGCACGATCCTGAGCCGCTGCCGGCTCAGCCCGCGCACTCCGGCGCGCACGCCAGAGATGACGTACGCCAGGGAGCCCAGCCGGGTCTTCGAGTGGTGGTGGGCACCGGCCATGATCGCCGCGTCGAAACCCATCCCGGCCATCACCAGGAACGCGTGTTCCTCGCCCTGGTCGAAGGTGACCCAGCCGACGTCGATCGGGCGGATGACCCCGGACAACGCAATCCGGGTGGCGCGCGTCGTGTCCTCCAGCGGTATGGCGAGATTACGGGCCAACAGGTTGCCGGTGCCCGTGGGCAGCAGCCCCATCGTGGTGCCCGATCCGGCGAGGATCTGTGCCACCTGACGGACCGTGCCGTCCCCGCCACAGGCAAGCACGAGATCAGCACCGGCCGCCAGCGCCGCCTTGGTCTGACCTCCACCTGGATCTTCCACCGTGGTCTCCAGCCACAGCGGGTCGGCCCATCCCAGCTCTCGGCACACCCTGGTGATCTGCGTGCGTAGCCGCGCCACATCGTTGACGTTGCTCGGGTTGGCCACCACTGCGGGCAGCGGGCAGCCCGACACCGTGTTGGGCGCCGGCTCGCGTTCCACAGGCACTGAATGAAGATACGGCCTACGGTGAGCTCAGAGCGGGTTGAGTGTGGAGAGGATTCGGACTCGTTCGGCGTCACTCACCCGCGGGCAGCTCGCGCATGGATGCTCGACTCCAGGCAGCGCGTAGGAGAAACAGCACCAGCCGCGCCGGCGGATCCAGTGCGTGCGACCGTGTTCATCGGTCACTTCGCAGGTTGTCGAGGCTGAGGTAAGCGGTTGCTCGCGCTCAGCGAGCACGAGCCGCGCATCGGTCGCACCGGCCAGCGCCGAGCCGAACGAGCGCCCCGCGATCAGCAGGGTGACGTCGAGCATGTCGGTCACCGCCGCCCACAACGTGCGGCGCCCGAAGCGCACCAGTGGACCGTAGACATCCAGGAAGTGGGTGGCGTGCGCCACGACCTGACGGCGCAGTACGGCGGCCAGCGCCGCCTCATCCGGTACCGGCGTCGCATCGGGATGCCC
>JBGSWT010000211.1:0-11533 GCA_041751815.1 Pseudonocardiaceae bacterium | reverse complement strand
TCTTCTGGACGCCGCCGCACTTCTGGGCGCTCGCCATGCGCTACCGCGAGGACTACGCGGCCGCCGGGGTGCCGATGCTGCCGGTCGTCGCCACGCCGGCACAGGTCTCGCGGCGTATCGTCGTCTACTCGTGGGTGATGGCGGCCTGGACGCTGCTGCTGCTGCCGGCCACATCGTGGGTCTACGCCGGTGTCGCGGTGCTCGGCGGAGCCTGGTTCGTGTTCCGGGCGCAGCGCCTGCACGCCGGGGTGATGGCCGGTCAGGACGTGGCGCCGATGCGGCTGTTCCACCTGTCGAACATGTACCTGTGCGGCCTGTTCGCCGCGATCGCCGTCGACGCCGCACTCGGCCTCCCGGTCCTCTGGTGAGGTAGCTGAGCCGGGAACGCGACGACGGGAAGACCCGTGCTGGGGCGTGGCGGCACAAGAAGTGTGGAGTTGTCCGGCGCGAGTATCTACAGTGCTACGTGATTACCTGGCCGACCTTGGCCTTCTTCCACCGGAGAGCGTTATCTGATGGTTCCGGACGAGATCTTGTGCGAGGCCTGAGCATGTGGCTCATCGAGGCCGGCCTCGACTACCGGACCCTGACGGGCGGTGACGAGCACGCTCGCTGGGTCGCTGGCGAGCCGCCACCCGGGCCTGCGGCGGACCGGCCGTGGTCCCGATGGGTCCGTGCCATCTCGCGCGCGGGACGACAGTGCGCAAGCTGCGTGTCGTGTACGGCCCGCTGTCTGAGCACCTGCGCTTCGAGATCGGGTGGCAGTACCCGGCGAACCAGGCCGCCGGTGAGCAGATCCGCATCCTCGAACTCACCGAGCGGGTCCGCCCATCTGCGATGATCGACGATGAGTTCTGGATGCTCGGTCACCAGCGAGCCGTGCTCATGACCTACGACGACGGTCGGTACTTGCACGGGGACACCGTCGAAGGCTTGTCCGTGAGCCGAGTCAGCCGGGCCCGCGACGCTGCCTGGGCCGCCGCCGAGACACTCGACCGATGGTGGGCGCGACATCCTGAGTATCACCGTGACGACGTGACGACGCAGTCTGAGCACCCGCCTGAGCCGGACAACCTTCCCACGAGACAAAGTCAGCTTCGTGGCACCGCCTTCTTCAGCTCTGCCAGCCAGACGCGCTGTTCCTCGTCAGCTTCAGAGGTTTGGGCCTCACGAGATGGTCTCCCATGGCATCGGTCCGGCGGCCGCGTACATCTTTAACTCATCGAGCTGGTCAGAACGGTAGCCCTTCGGCATCACCGAGAGCAGATCGCGCACGCCCAGGCTAATAATCCGTATGTCTTGGCCAAAGCCCTTGGCTGCGTCGAGTACCAGGCTGACGCCATCTGCTATATCGCCGTCCTTAACCAGCGCGCGACTGTAGCAAGCCTTAGCGTCTGCGTGCCACACCGGCACCGGCCGAAGCACGAGATCCGCCTCGCTGAAGGCACGGTCGGCGTCCCGTCGTGAGCCGGCACGGCACTCCAGATAGTTGCGGAACGCGGCTGTGCGCTCGACTGGGCCAGCCGCCTTGCGAGCTTCCGAGTCCGGTAGGTGGTCGATCACCTGCTGCATGCTGTCGACGGCCACGCGACCGGAGCGGAGATCCTCAGTGAGTCCGTGCACGTGGACGAGCGCTGAGTAGGCCTCCAATGCGCCAAGGCAAGGTTTTCGAGAGATGTTTAGCGCCGCCTCGACACCCTCGATCGTCTCGCGGGCAGAGCAGCCCTCATAGGTGCCGCGCGAGAGTGCGCTACCTCTGACGAAAATTTGAGTCAAACTGTCACCGCTGCGATCAGCCACCATGGAGGCCGAGCGGTACCAGCCGCGGGCCGAAGCCACGTCTCCCCGATCCCCGAGCCAGAGGCCGTAAAGCTGTCCGAGCTGCGCCACCGCCCGTAGGCGGTCGGTAGTCGCACCGAGATCGATGTTCTGCTGACGGGCGACAATAAGCTGTGCGAGCAGTGCATTGCCGTAATCTGCAGACGGATCAGTAACGCGCCGGCGAGTGAAGTCATCCACAACGGCGTCCCAGTCCTCCACCGCATCGGCAACGTCCAAGAGGCCATGTCGGATGACGTTTGCCAGTGCGGAGACGCCGTCAATGCCGGAGACGCCGACTGCCATCGTGATGGTTGCCAATAGAGCCCTGCGTCTCATTTTATCACCTTGCCCTTCGTCCATCTCCACCACTGTGCTCAGCAAGGGAGATGTGCCGAGTGCTCGATCACATGCCGTGGCGAGGTCAACGGATGGTCGTCGCCTTCCGGTCTCGACGAAGCCGATCTCTGACTTGTGGTAGTTCGTGCGTTTTGCCAGGCTGGCAAGACTGAGCCCTGCGGCCTCACGTATCGATCTCAAAACTTGTCCAAACGTTTCAGCCACTGTCTCCCGCGATCTGTCGACGCTTGTCGACGCTCCAGGCCTGTCGCACACGCTCCGTCAGCACCATGCTACCGGCTATGGAGGCGCATGATGCGGATGACCAGGAACCGAACAGCACATCCGTCCACAGTCTGCAGGTAGGGGACGATACGGTCGGCATCACGACCTGCGGCGTGCTGCACGTCGACGACGGCAGCGGGTGTTGCAAGGCCTGTCCGCGGTGGGTTGGCCGGGGGCAACGGTGGCCATGTCGGCTGCACAGTCTCGCGGTGCTGGCCCGCGAGTCTCTGGATGCGGTTCCTGGCGGGCACGGTACCGGAGGAGGTGCGTGCTGATGCGGATACGTTCTCGCTGCCATCAGTGCGGTCGTGGTATTGACTTGCCCCGCATCGGTGGTCGGACACCTCGGTTGTGTCACCGCTGTTGCCGCCGGCTCCGGCTCGGTGTCCTCGTCAGTGCCGTCGGTAGCTGGATGGCCAGTTCGATTCGTCGGGTGTGGGTCACAGTCGGTCGTCGCGATCGCGTCGTGTGGGAGCGCGCCGTGTCCGGCACGGGTGTCACTGCACCGGACACCAGCCGTGCGGTGGCTCCGGTGGTTGATTCACAGGGGTCGGGGCAGTGAGCCGCGTGCCTGTGGACGAGCGGCCGGGCTGGGTGTGGATGATCTCGTCCACTGATTACCGCGACCATGCTGTCATCGAAGCGGCGCTGGAAGCCGGTTTGGAGGTCGGCTTCGGGCACTTCTCCGCGGTGTGTGGTCACACGGTGGTCGTCTGCTCGCTGTACGAGCCACCCGGCTCCGTCTGTCCGGGCTGTCGCGAGCGGTTGGTCGGGCCGCAGAAGTCGCAGCGCCGTCGCCGCAGGACGTGGTGGCGGTGGGGCGCTTCCAAACGTCGCCCCGCATGATCACCACACTCCTGGTCGGCCGCCTTCATCCGCCGTCCGCCCGGCCCCTCACCCGGACAGCCTGGACGTCGGGTGGTGGCAGGTCGGGACGTGGCTCCGATGCGACGGTTCCACCTGTCGAAAATGTACCTTTGCGGCCTGTTCGCCGCGCTCGGGCTCCCGGTCCGCTGATTCTGAACGCATCCCGTCTGGCGCCGGTGGACTTCATCGAGGTCGTCGCGCCCCGCGCGTTGCTGGTCAGAGTGGCTACGCTACCTGCGGTCAGTCTGCGGCGTCGCGGTCGCCGGGCTGGCTGTTCGGGCGCCGGTGGCTGCTCGTGAGGTGGTGGTTCAGCGCGGCTCTGGTGGCGAGCCTGGCTCGAACATCACGAGTGTCGGCATCGCGAACCAGATTTGCGCTAAGGCAAGACCAGCGCGCGTTAGGGCTGTCGGATCAACCACGACCAATAAGATGCTGGCGCCGCTGGCCCAGCGTTACCACCGCCCCGGGTGGACGTGGGCTCGTCCGAACGATCTTCTGGGGCACATGGTGTTGCGTCGTTCTGCCACGCACAGTGAGTGGAGCCGGGCACACTGTCACGCAGGTCGTGACCCCGACGCTGCAACCCCTGGAGATGATGTGGACAGGCGATACCCTCAGTTCACGTTGGCCGATCCGACATTCTATGACATGGCCGTGCCTACGTCGACGGACACGGAAGATCTCACGGATCTGGTGACTGTTCCCGGGTGTTGGTCGTCGTTCTCTGGACCGATCTGGCGAGAACTTAGGTTGTCGGGTAGTGGAGTTCGAAATCAGGGTTGGAAGGTGCATCTTTCCGGCACACCCAGCAACGCGATGCGGGTACTGGCGGCCGCGTCAAAGTATTGCATCGAGCGGGGTACTGCATTTAAGCATATTCGATCTACGCGTCGATTGATCGAGCTCAACAGCAAGACGGGCAGCCGGTCAGGTAGTGGGAAACTTGTCACCATCTACCCGGATAACGATAAGCAGCTGCAGGTCATCATTCGCGATCTGTCAGACGAGCTGGCAGGTGAGCCGGGCCCGTATCTTCTGAGCGATCTTCGTATCGGCGCGGGCCCGCTGTACGTTCGATACGGTGCCTTTCGACTGCGGATGGCGGAGATCGACGGCGAGCAGGTTCCGGTAATAGAACGGCCCGACGGGGTACTGGTCCGCGACGAGCGCCGCCCCAGCTTTCGAATCCCTAAATGGGTGACTGTCCCGAACTTCCTTCAGTCTCATCTGGCCGTGCGGTCGACGACGGGTCCTTCTGAGCTTCCGTACGAGATTGTGCGGTCTCTGCATTACTCCAACGCGGGTGGGGTGTATCTGGCACGGTCAATCGACGGTAGCCTGATTGTGCTGAAGGAGGCTCGGCCGTACGCAGGACTTGACGACGACGGAGATGATGCGGTGGTTCGTCTTCGGCGCGAGCATGACGTTCTGCTACGGTTAGCCGGCATTGCGGGTGTGCCGCGGGTGATCGACTACTTCTTGCTGTGGGAGCATGAGTTCCTCGTCATCGAGCACCGCGGCGGTGTGCAACTGGGCGCTTGGATGGCGATGCACTATCCGCTGATGGACGTGGATGCTGCACCAGAGGACCTGGCTGGCTACGCGGGGCGGGTGGCACGGATCGGTAGTGAGGTCGAACGCATCATCTGCGCTGTCCACGCGCGGGGCTTGATTCATGGTGATCTGCATCCCAATAATGTTCTCATCGACAGTGGTAATATCGTTGGCGACGAGACGGTCAGCCTGATTGACTTCGAAATTTCCTACTCCGCGACCGACACTAGACGACCGGCGTTGGGTGCGGCTGGATTTAGGCCTCCGCGCAACCGCAGAGGCATCGCCATCGACGAGTACGCGCTGGCGATCCTGAAGCTGCGGATGGTGGTTCCCTACGTCGCGATGTATGATGTGTCGCCCGATTCGGCACACGTGCATCTCGCGTTCGCGGAACGGAGTTTCCCACTGACACCTGGTTACGCCGATGCGATCCGAGCCCAGCTAGAACCGATCCGCCTGCCAGCGGCGGCTCCTCATGATGCGGTGGGTGCAGGCTGCTGGGCCGGTGTTGCAGTGGCCGAGGTGATCGACCTTGTCGCCAAGGCGATCGAAGCCAGCGCGACACCGGAACGCTCTGATCGACTCTTTCCGGGCGACATCGCACAGTTCACGGTGGGGGGCGCCGTATTCGGGTGTGGGGCAGCAGGTGTGCTGTACGCGCTCGCTGTCGCTGGCGCCGGACGGTTCCGTGAGTACGAGGACTGGCTGCTGACCTCGGTTACGACATCGCCGGTGCCGCGCCCCGGTTTCTACGACGGTATACATGGGATCGCCTATGTGCTTGACCATCTTGGGCATCGCCACGCCGCAGCGCAGCTGGTCGATCAGGCGCACCCAATGGTGAAGAGCACCCGCAGTCACGACGTCGAAAGCGGGCTGGCCGGGATAGGGCTGAATCTCCTGCACCTGGGCCAGACCTGGGGCTCACCGGAGCTGGAGCTGGAGGCATTCCGTGTGGGTGCACGGTTGTGTGATCTGCTCGCTGGCGCGACGTCGCCTGGACGTGAGGGCCGTGCGGGGCTGTCATACGGCTGGTCGGGTCCGGCGCTGTTCGCTCTGCGCTTGTTCGAACACGCCGGAGAGAAGATCTGGCTCGACCTGGCCGAGCAGGCGGTGCAACGCGATCTCGAGGAGTGCGTCGAAGCCGGAGACGGTTCACTACAGGTACGGGATCCGGCTGGACGCCGAACTCTCCCGTATCTGGGTGCAGGGAGCGCGGGAGTGTTGTTGGCGGTGGACCAGTTGAGCCAGCACCGGCCGACACCTGAACGACAGAAGGTGGCCCTGATGCTCACACGGGCGTGCGCGTCGGAGATCGTGGCGCATCCCGGCCTGATGCTCGGCCGTGCCGGCCTCATCATCGCCCTCTCGCAGCTGCACTCCCGCGACGAGCTGGTCGAGCGAGTCCTCGCCCGGCACATCGATCGGTTGGCTCTGCACGCGGTAAGCCACCGCAGTGGAGTCGCATTTCCCGGGAATCAGCTGATGCGGTTGTCGATGGATGTGAGCACGGGCAGTGCCGGCGTTCTTCTCGCGCTCGCCGCCGCTAACGGTAGCGGGCTACCGTTCCTCGGTGTTGGAGTGGGCCAAACGGCGCCACTCCCCACGACGTCCGGGTCCACGAGGGGTCCGGAGAACGAGAGAGGTGATTAGATGGGACTGGTCTTAGAGTTGCAGGAGCTGGATCTTGATGGGATGGACACCACGGCCCCGTTCATCGGTGACCGCAGCAGTGGGAGCACGCTGGACTGCAACCTGGAGTCCGCACTCAGCGGCGGCGGCTGCAACGATGATGATGACTAGGCCACGACGGAGCAGGTAGGAAGGTGGCGTTGCGTCAGGAGGGACCGGGCCCGTCCGGCCCGGTCCCTCCTGACCCGTCATCCCCGCTGGTGTCGTGTTCCGCACGCCACGCGACGATCTCATCATCAAGGTCGGCGTCGGTGTAGGCTGGCGGGTGCGTGGTGACGTGGTCGATCCATTCGCGGATCACCGGTGCGGCTGCGGTGAAGGTGTCGGCCGTGATCGACTCGTGCACTACAAAGAACGCAACGACACCCCTAGTGACGGGGTTCTCGGCGTCGCAGCGCGCGCACAGCGCGACGGTGCGACGGCCATGGAGCACGACGCCGTCGGGGCGGCGCAAGCTATGTGGAACCCGTATGACCAGCAGTGTCGGGCCGCCGCAGCGACCGCAGCGCGGGAGTTCGTCGATGAGGACGTTGATGTCGGTCACGGGGCGAGTTCCGGGTGCTCCGCGTCAGTCCGCGACCGCGAGGCCAGGAATGGCCTTCAGCTCGCCCATCAGCGTCGACGACACCGTCACCCCGAAGTCAGCCAGGTCGAACACGGTCTCCTGTGTGGCACCGACGAGGCACAGATGCACCGGCGTATCACCGCGGTGCGCGAGCAGTGTCTGCTTCAACTCCACGACGACGGCCTCGTCAACCCGCTCGGCTGAGCAGCGCAGTACGAACGGGGTTGACTCCCGCCCGGTTGCGGCCTTGCTCAGGTCCAGTGGGGCGATCGCTGAGGCGAACACCGACATCTTGTCCTCGCGCCAGTTCACCCGGCCCTTGATGAGCACGGCCGAGTCCTGCATGAGGTCCTCGTGCAGGACCGCGTAGCTCTTGGGAAAGAACAGCACCTCCATGCCCGCGTCGAGGTCCTCGACGGTGCAGATCGCCCAGGGCTCGCCCTTCTTGTTCACCCGGCGGTCGACGGAGGCGATCATGCCCGACAACACGATCTCACCGTCTTTCGGCGGATTCTCAAGTATGGTCGCGATCGGGTGCGGTGCGTGTTTGCGCAGGATTTGTTCGACGCCGTCGAGCGGGTGTCCGGAGACGTAGAGCCCGAGCATGTCGCGTTCGGCGGCGAGCACCTGCTTACGCGGCAACTCCTGATCACCGATCGCCAGCTCCCGCAGCGGAGAGTTCTCTGGGGCCGTCGGCTGGGCGGAGGTGATGGTCTCCTCGGTGGCGAACAGATCGAACTGACCGTCTGCCTCCTTCCGCTTGAAGCCGACGATGGCGTCGATGGCCTGCTCGTAGACGTCGAGAAGTCCCGCCCGTGTGTGCTGGAGCGAGTCGAACGCGCCAGCCTTTATGAGGGACTCGATTACTTTCTTGTTGCAGACCGTCAACTGCGACTTGTCAATGAAATCACGAAAATCGGTGTAGCGGCCCCTGCTGGTGCGCGTGACGATGACGGAGTCGACGACGTTAGTACCGACGTTGCGGATCGCACCGAGCCCGAAGCGAATGTTACCGTCGACCGCGGCGAACTGCGGGCCGGATTCGTTCACGTCCGGAGGTAGAACCTTGATCTTAAGTCGGCGGCACTCGGCCAGGTAGATCGCACAACGGTCCTTGTTCGCGCTGAACGCGGTCAGCAAGCCGGCCATGTACTCGGCCGTAAAGTTTGCCTTTAGATAGGCGGTCCAGTAGGCGATGAGGCCATAGGCCGCTGCGTGGGACTTGTTGAACGCGTACCCGGCGAACGGCAGGATCGTGTCCCACAGGGCCTGGATGGCGTCGTCACTGAAACCACCCACGATCAGATCGCTGGCCTGCATGCCGGCGCGGAATCCCTCGAACTCCTGCTCGAGGACCGACAGCTTCTTCTTGCCCATGGCGCGGCGCAAAACGTCGGCGCGACCCAGCGAGTAGCCGGCGACTTTCTGCGCGATCTGCATGATCTGTTCCTGGTAGACGATCAAACCGTAGGTCTCGCTGAGGATCTCCTTCAACGGTTCGTCGAGCTGGGGGTGGATCGGGCTGATCTTCTGACGGCGGTTCTTGCGGTCGGCATAGTCGTTGTGGGCGTTCATTCCCATCGGGCCGGGCCGGTACAGTGCGATGACCGCGACGATGTCCTCGAAGCTGGTGGGCTGCATGCGGCGCAGCAGGTCGCGCATCGCGCCGCCCTCGAGCTGGAACACCCCTAGCGCGTCACCGCGGGCGAGGAGACTGTAGGCCTTCGGGTCGTCGGTCGTGAGGGTGTCGAGGTCGATCTCGGTGCCGCGGTTGGCCTTCACATTGTCGATCGCGTCGCCGATGATGGTGAGGTTCTTCAGCCCGAGGAAGTCCATCTTGAGCAGGCCGACGGCCTCGCACGATGGGTAGTCCCAGCCGGTGATAATCGAGCCGTCATCGCGGCGCCACAGCGGGATTGTATCGATGAGTGGCTGGCTGGACATGATCACCGCGCAGGCGTGCACGCCTGCGTTGCGGATCAGACCTTCCAGACCGCGGGCCGTGTCGAAGATCGTCGAGACCTCGGGGTCGGTCTCGACGAGCGTGCGGACTTCGGCGGCCTCAGCGTAGCGCTCGTGGCTGGGGTCGACGATGCCGGCCAGCGGGATGTCCTTGGCCGCGACGGGCGCTGGCAGCGCTTTACTGATGCGGTCGGCAATCGCGTAGCCGGGCTGGCCATAGTGCACCCGTGCTGAGTCTTTGATCGCGGCCTTGGTCTTGATCGTGCCGAAGGTGATGACCTGGGCGACGCGGTCTTCGCCGTACTTCTCGACGGCGTAGCGGATTATCTCGCCGCGCCGGCGGTCGTCGAAGTCGATGTCGATGTCAGGCATTGATGCCCGCTCGGGGTTGAGGAACCGTTCGAACAACAGTTTGTGCTCGATCGGATCGACGTTGGTGATCCCCAGCACATACGCGACCAACGACCCGGCAGCGGACCCGCGGCCGGGCCCGACCTTGATGCCGACGTCACGAGCGTAGTTGATGAGGTCGGCGACGACCAGGAAGTACGCCGGAAAACCCTTGTCGATGATGACATCCAGCTCCAGCTTGAGCTGCTGGCGGTGAATCTCCGGCGCCCCGTCGGGGAACCGCCATTTCATCCCCTTGTCGGCTTCCTTCCGCAACCAGGAAGCCTCCGACTCGCCGTCGGGAACAGCGAACACGGGCATGCGGTCCTGATGGCAGTAGACGTCGTCGTAGGGCTGTACTCGATCGGCAACCAGGAGGGTCGAGTCGGTGGCGCTGGGCACCTCAGTGTCCCAATAGTCACGCATTTCTTGCGCAGATTTGAGGTAGTAGCCATCGCCATCGAACTTTAACCGGCTCGGATCCGACAGTGTCGCGCCGGACTGTACACACAACAACGCAGCGTGAACCGCCGCTTGGTCGTTGGTGACATAATGTGAGTCATTCGTCGCAAGCGGTGGCAGATCTAGTTGGCGACCTATCTCCAGCAGCCCTTCGCGGACCGACCGCTCAATGGGTAGGCCGTGGTCCATCAGCTCGAGGAAGAAGTTTCCCGGCCCGAAGATGTCCTTGTAGTCCGACGCTGCTTGTAGCGCTTCCGTATGCTGCCCCAGCCGCAGCCGGGTCTGCACCTCGCCGGACGGGCATCCGGTGGTGGCGATGATGCCGGCCGCGTGCTCGGCGATCAGGTCGCGGTCCATGCGCGGCTTGCGGTAGTAGCCCTCGATGCTTGCGCGTGAGGTAAGCCGGAAGAGGTTGCGCAGCCCGCCCGCGGACTCGGCCAGCATCGTCATGTGAGTGTAGGCTCCGGCGCCGGAGACGTCCCCACCTTCGCCGAACTCATCGCTGCCGCGCTGACCCCGATGACCCCAGAAGACCGGCTTCTTGTGGAACCGGCTCGTCGGAGCGACGTAAGCCTCTACACCAATGATCGGCTTTAGTCCAACCTTTTTCGATTGTTGGTAAAACTCGTCAGAGCCGTACATGTTGCCGTGATCAGTAATGCCGACCGCCAGCATTCCAAGTCGTGCCGCCTCGTTTAGGAGAGATCCGATCTTAGCGGCGCCATCGAGCATCGAGTATTCCGTGTGCACATGCAGATGGACAAAGGAGTCGGTCGACACCGGCAAGAGCCTCCTGGGCAGGATTTCCGACGGTTCAGGCGCGGGGCCATCCTATGGCCCTCCCGTTCGGACCCCGGGGCGGGGCAGGGCAGGGTGAAGCACCGACAACCCGTCGCCGGATGCTCACCGGACTCACTGGCACGCTGTTACGACAGGTCCACGGGTAGTGAGCCGCGGCAGGGACGTCGTCTTCCAGCCGCCGCGCAGCTTCGGGGCTGGGGTGGAGGTGCGAGCCAGCGAGCTCCTCAACGCTCGTTGGCCGCCCGGTTCGAGGCGGCTCCGAGCGAACATGGCCAACAGCCCCGACCGTGACCACTGTTGCGACGCCATCGGACGGCGGCGGTAACTGTGGTGTCGCGCAGTGAACGCGGTGCCACCCTCGTCGCGTCACCGGGCGAGGCGCCGAGATCGATCTTGCCAAGGTTGACAAGCTCATGCTGTGTCTGGCCCGGCTGACCGTTGCGCACTCGAAATCTGCGATCCGTGTCGGCGAGCCCGATGAGTGAGCGGCATCGACCGGCGAAGTGTCGGTCCGTTCGCGCAGAGTGCGTGCGGCATGGCGTCGCAGAGGATGGAGATCGAACCGCATCGTGCCGATGCGACGGTTCCGCCTGTCGAACATGTACCTGCGCGGCCTGTTCGCTGCGGTCGACGCCGCGCTCGGGCTCCCGGTCCTCTGGCCCTGAACGCATCCCGGTCAGCGCCGGTGGACTTCCTCGAGGCCGTCGCGCGGTGTGCGGTGCTGGTCAGAGGGCTGCTGCGTGCGCTGCCTGCAGTCAGCTGGCGGCGTTGCCCTCGCCGGGCGGGCTGTCCGGG
>JBGSWT010000210.1:0-4761 GCA_041751815.1 Pseudonocardiaceae bacterium | reverse complement strand
AGCGGGGCGGGGCGGGGCCGGGCTCGCCGACCGGTGCACACCGCGCACCCGTCCGCAGCCTCCGGTCGGCCGAACTCGCCAAGAACGCGCTCACCTGCACCGACGACACGCCAAAGGAAGATCTAGTGCTGTAGTACTAGGCGGTGCGCCAGGGCGATCAACTGGGCGTCGGCGCACACGTAGCCGATGCTGTACCGGCTCTGCGTGCAGGGGCCCGCAGTCGGGTCCGGGTAGAGCGCCAACCCACGGCCGGCGAGCAGCTCGCGGGCCATGTCCTCGTCGGGTTGGCGCTGGGATGTCGGCACGCCTGAACTGATCCAATCCACGGTCGTCCCCAACGCCGCACCTCGGTCCAGCTCATGAACCTCGACAGTCCAGGTGGCCCCCACGGAACGACACCACACCGCCGCCAGCACCGGCGCCACCATCGGACTGGCCTTCGCCGCCGCCTTGTCGGTACCCATGGTTGCCGTGCTGGCCGCGCCACCTCGTGATCCGGCACGGCAGGCGCCGCGTACAACACCCGGAAGTGCGCTCCCTGCGTTGGCTGAGCGATCTGGCGGCATGTCACACCACGCAACGACTGACTGAGGAGTGGCCGCGCTGCTGGACCGCAACCAAACCGTAACAAGAAAATCCTCAGCAGGCTCGTCGGCGTTTAGGGGATAGATGTGGCGCTGCGGTTCTCGACGGTGATCGGCGGGCGGGACTCTTCCGAAGCGGCCCGCGACCCGCGCGGCTTCGCGATCAAGTCCGCCGCAATCCAGGCGAACGACCTGGGCCACGCATCGAAGGATCTCTACGATGCGATCGAGCGCGGCGACTACCCCGAGTGGGACCTGCTGGTGCAGATGATGGATGACCACGACCATCCGGAGCTGGACTGGGATCCGCTGGACGACACTAAGGTCTGGCCAGAGGAGCGCTACGAGCCGAAGAAGGTCGGCACCGTGGCGCTGAACCGCAACGTCGAGAACTTCTTCGCGGAGAACGAACAGATCAGCTTCGGCACCGGCGTGCTGGTCGACGGGCTGGACTTCTCCGACGACAAGATGCTCGTCGGTCGCACCTTCTCCTACAGCGACACCCAGCGCTACCCCGGGTGGCCCGGACGCAGCAGGTCATGGTCGTCGGTGTTGCGGGCGCCCACCACGTCCCGCGTCGCAGTGGTCGCAGCGCTCGCACAGCTCGTCCCGGATCTCGCCGAGCAGTTCGAGCAGCGTGCGGCGCCGGCAGGAGGTGGTCTCCGCGTAACGGCGCACCATCTTTACCCGGCTGCGCTCCAGCTCCCGGCGCCGGCGAGCAATGAGACCAGTCTCGTCGCGTCCGACCTGACATCCGGGGACGCTTACCGCGTGCTCACCCGCGGAAACCACGGCTGTGGGCAATGTTGGTCTCGATGACGTTGGTCTAGATGACGACGTTGACCAGGCGACCGGAGACGACGATGACCTTGCGCGGCTCGGCGCCGTCGAGCAGTTCGACGACCTTGGGTTCAGCCAATGCGGCGTGGCGCACGTCGTCCTGCGTTGCCGATGCCGGCACGGTGACCCGGGCCCGGACCTTGCCGTTGACCTGGATCGGGTACTCGATAGTGTCCGCCACCAGGTAACGATCGTCGGCCTCGGGGAACGGCCCGTGGGCCAGCGAGTCCTCGTGACCGAGCCGTTCCCACAGCTCCTCGGCGATGTGCGGGCACACCGGCGCCAGTAGCAGCACCAGCGGCTCGGCGACCTGGCGTGGCGTGGCGGCATGCCCGCCGTAAACCTTGGTGAGGTGGTTGTTCAGCTCGATGAGCTTGGCGATCGCGGTATTGCAGCGCAGCGCCAGGTAGTCCTCGCTGACCCCGGCGATCGCCTTGTGCAGGGCTTTGAGCGTCGGTTCGTCCGGGGTTTCGGACGTCACCTGCAGTTCGCCGGTGTTCTCGTCGACCAGGTTGCGCCAGACCCGCTGCAGGAACCGCTGCAGCCCGATGACGTCCTTGGTCGCCCAGGGCCGGGACGCATCCAGCGGTCCCATGGACATCTCGTAGGCGCGGAATGTGTCGGCACCATAGGCGTCGCACATCTCATCTGGAGTCACCACGTTGCGCAGGCTCTTGCCCATCTTTCCGTACTCGCGCTTGACCGGTTCGCCGTTGTAGAGGTAACACCCGTCGGATTCGACGACCTCCTCGGCGGGGACGTAGCGCCCGCGCGCGTCGGTGTAGGCGTAAGCCTGGATGTAACCCTGGTTGAACAGCCGACGGTAGGGCTCTTCCGAGCTGACGTGCCCCAGGTCGTGCAGCACCTTGTGCCAGAACCGGGCATAGAGCAGGTGCAGCACCGCGTGCTCCACCCCGCCGATGTACAGGTCGAGACCGCCGGGGTCGTCGCCGCCCTGCAGCGCCGGGCGCGGGCCCATCCAGTAGCGCTCGTTGACTGGATCACACACCGCGTCGTCGTTGTACGGGTCGATGTAGCGCAGCTGGTACCAGCAGGATCCGGCCCACTGCGGCATCACGTTGGTGTCCCGGACGTAGCGCCTCGGACCGTCGCCCAGGTCGAGCTCGACCTCGACCCAGTCACGGGCCTTGGCCAGCGGCGGGGCCGGCTCGGTGTTCGGGTCGTCGGGGTCGAAGGTGATCGGGGAGTAATCCACCACGTCCGGCAGCTCGACCGGCAGGAACCGCTCCGGCAGCGGGATCGGGTGGCGCAGGTCGGGTTTGCCGTCCTCGCCGACGGCGTAGACGATCGGGAACGGCTCACCCCAGTACCGTTGCCGGGCGAAGAGCCAGTCGCGCAGCTTGTACTGCACGGTGCCCTCGCCGTAGCCGCGCTCGCTGAGCCATTCGGTGATCGCTTTGCTGGCCTCGTCGACGGCCAGGCCGTCCAGGCTCACCTCGTCGTTGGCGGAGTTCACCGCGGGGCCATCCCCGACGTAGGCGGCCTGCTCGACCTCACCGCCCGAGATCACTTCGACGATCGGCAGGCCGAACTCGCGAGCGAACTCCCAGTCCCGCTGGTCGTGCCCGGGAACCGCCATGATCGCGCCGGTGCCGTAGCCCATCAGCACGTAGTCGGCGATGAAGACGGGGATCTGCTGGCTATTGACGGGATTCGTCGCATAGGCCCCGGTGAACACACCGGTCTTCTCGCGGCTCTCCTGGCGCTCCAGGTCGCTGCGCCGCGACACGGTGTGCCGGTAGGCCGCGACGGCGTCGACCGGAGTGGCCGCGCCCGCCGTCCACCGTGGGTCTGTGTCGGGCTCCCAGGTCTTGGCGGTGATCGCCGAGACCAGCGGGTGTTCGGGAGCGAGCACCATGTATGTCGCTCCGAACAGCGTGTCCGGGCGGGTGGTGAACACCTCGATGTTGGTAGCTCTCCAAGTACCCCCTGACCCCTGGTTGGTAGTACTTGAAGAGCCACCAACGGGGAACCGGACCCGGGCGCCGTGTGAGCGGCCGATCCAGTTGCGCTGCATGGTCTTGATCTTCTCCGGCCAGTCCAGCCGGTCCAGGTCGTCGAGCAGCCGGTCGGCGTAGGCGGTGATCCGCATCATCCATTGCCGTAGGTTGCGCCGGAACACCGGGAAGTTGCCGCGGTCGCTGCGGCCCTCTGCAGTGACCTCCTCGTTGGCCAGCACGGTGCCCAGGCCCGGACACCAGTTCACCGGCGCCTCGGACAGGTAGACCAGCCGGTGCGAGTCGATGATCTCGCGCTGCTCGGTGTGGGTCAGCGCGGACCAGGTGCGACCGTCCGGTGTGGGCCGGACGCCGCGGGCGTACTCGGCTTGTAGTTCGGCAATCGGGCGGGCTCGGCGCGCCTCGGTGTCGTACCACGCGTTGTAAATCTGCAAGAAGATCCACTGGGTCCAGCGGTAATACGCGACGTCGGTGGTCGCGACCCGGCGGCGCTCATCATGGCCAAGCCCCAGCCGGCGAAACTGCGCCAGGTAGCGCTCGATGTTGGCCGCGGTGGTGGTTCGCGGGTGGGTGCCGGTCTGGGCGGCATACTGCTCGGCGGGTAGTCCGAACGCGTCGAAGCCCATGGTGTGCAGCACGTTGCGCCCGGTCATCCGGTGATATCGGGCGAACACGTCGGTGCCGATGTAGCCCAGCGGGTGCCCCACGTGCAGCCCGGCCCCCGACGGGTAGGGGAACATGTCTTGGACGAACAACTTGTCCTCGGGCACTGAGACACCTTCTGGGACACCTTCTGGGGCGCTGTCAGGAGGGCTCAGCGCCCCGACCGGGTTCGGTGCGTGGAACGTTCCCTGCTCAGCCCAGCGGTGCTGCCAGCGGCGCTCGATCGCGTCGGCCAGCGCCGCGGTGTAGCGGTGCGGCGGGACGTCCCCGGCATCGGTGCTGCTCATGATCGTCCTTTCGAGCTCAGCTGTGATTATCAACATCCCTGATCGTCGACATCCCCAGGAAACAGAAATCCCCTCAGGGCGTTGAGGCCGTGAGGGGTCGCCGCGCTGACAGGTCCGCTGGTCAGCGCGGCCTGGGAAGGAGCAGGCGGGCCGTGCTCATGGCTGCCATGATAGCGGGTTGACCAACCGGAATTCCGGCGCCGGTATCCTTACCGCCGTGCCTGCCTCCGCACTGCTCGGTGTGGTGCTGCTGGCCGTCGGCGGCGCGCTGCTCACCGTCGGTCTGCTCGGCTGGCGGCAACGGCTGCCGCGCAACCGGTTCGCCGGTATCCGCACTCCCGCGACGCTGCGATCAGACGCCGCCTTCATCGCGGCCATTCGGGTGGCTGCGCCACCAGTGCTCGCGGC
>JBGSWT010000209.1:0-2723 GCA_041751815.1 Pseudonocardiaceae bacterium | reverse complement strand
GACCCAATCGGGTCGCTGTGGCCCATCTGGGCCGCTGCGGGAGCGATCAACAGAGGCCGGCCGGCCCACCGAGTAGCGAGCGCGGGTGCCGCGCCCGCCAGGGAGCTGCCGTGAATGCCTCTCGCCCGCCTCGCACCACCGTCCCGGGTATCCGCACTTACGTGCTGGACACGTCGGTCCTGCTGTCGGACCCTTGGGCATTCATCCGGTTCGACGAGCACGAGGTGGTGCTCCCGCTCGTGGTCATCGGGGAGCTGGAGGGCAAGCGGCACCACGCGGAACTCGGCTGGTTCGCCCGGGAAGCGCTGCGCCTGCTGGACGATCTGCGCGTGACCCACGGTCGGCTGGACGTCCCGGTCCCGATCGGCGAGCTCGGCGGCACCTTGCGTGTCGAGCTGAATCACGCCGACCCGGCAGTGCTGCCCGCCGGTTTCCGTACCGAGACCAACGACTCCCGGATTCTGGCCTGCGCGCTGAATCTGGTTGTCGACGGCCGTGACGTCACGCTGGTCACCAAGGACATGCCGCTGCGGGTGCGGGCAGGTGCGGTCGGATTGCCTGCCGACGAGTATCGCGCGCTGGACGTGGTGCCCTCGGGCTGGACCGGGATGAGCGACGTCGAGGTCGGGCCTTCGGTGCTGGACGAGCTCTACAAGACGGGAATCGCCGATCTCACCGAGCATCCCGAGGTCGCTGACCTGCCGTGCAACACCGGCTTGCGGCTACTCGCCGGAACGGCGACGGCGCTGGGCCGAATCACGGCGGACAAGAGGGTCCGGCTGGTCCGCGGGGATCGTGAGGTGTTCGGGCTGCGTGGCCGCTCAGCTGAGCAGCGCGTCGCGCTGGACCTGCTGCTCGACCCCGGTGTCGGCATCGTGTCACTCGGCGGCAGGGCCGGGACTGGAAAGTCGGCGCTGGCGTTGTGCGCTGGTTTGGATGCCGTGATGGAGCGCGGCGCGCACCGTCGGGTCGTCGTCTTCCGCCCGCTCTACGCTGTTGGCGGTCAGGAGCTGGGCTATCTCCCGGGCAATGAGAACGAGAAGATGCAGCCTTGGGCGCAGGCGGTGTTCGACACCCTCGGCGCGGTCGCTTCGCAAGAGGTCATCAACGAAGTGATCGACCGAGGCATGCTCGAGGTGCTGCCGTTGACCCACATCCGTGGCCGATCCCTGCACGACAGCTTCGTGATCGTCGACGAGGCCCAATCCCTGGAACGCAACGTGCTGCTCACGGTGCTGTCCCGGCTGGGCACCGGGTCGCGGGTGGTGCTCACCCACGACGTCGCACAGCGAGACAACCTGCGGGTAGGTCGCCATGACGGGGTCGCCGCGGTGATCGAGAAGCTGAAGGGTCACCCGCTGTTCGCCCATGTCACCCTCACCCGGTCAGAGCGCTCACCGATCGCGGCCCTGGTTACCGAGATGCTGGAGGATTACGCGCACTGACTGGCGTTGGCGGCTCTTCAAGAGCGACCAACCCGCGTGCGGGCTGCCTTGAAGAGCCGCCAACCTCATGCCGCCGGAGGAAACCCGGACCCCGCTCCGTAGGGGTTCGCCAAACTGGTCGAGGGCGTCCAGAACCTGCTGGAAACAGCGCGCCGCCTTCTCGTAGCATCTGTGCAGCCGGTGCACGGTGCCGATCCTGCGCAACGCCGATGCCTCGCTGTGGCGGTCAGCCAACTCGCGCAGGTAGGTCAGCGCGTGTTCCAGGCGGAGTAACGCTTCGTCGAAGCGACCGGGTGTGGGGACGACGCCCTTGCGCCAGGTGGTGAGGGTTTGACCGCGGCGGTCGCCGGTCGCGCCGCACGCCGTGAGAGTCTGCTGGAAGCCTTCCAGCGCCTCGTCGAGGCGGTGCTGAAGCCGGGATAGCTCGCCCAGGCCGTCCAGCGCCATCCCTTCCCGCCCGCTGCTGACTGCTCGCCGGGCGCCGGAGAGCATGAGCTCGCAGACGTGCCTCCAGTCGTCGTAGTACTCACGAACGAGGAAGAACCTGGCGAGCCGGACGCCCAGCGCCCAGCCGAGCTGATCCGATTTCACCGAGTAAGCCTGATCGACGGCGCCCACCAGCGCCGCCCATTCGGCCTCGAACCAGCCGGAGGGGTCGGCGACCACAGAGCTGACGACTGACTCGTCCGGTCGCCAACAGGTCCCGGGTTCGAAGGTCACGGCGAAGGCGGAGCTGGCCATGCACCGCCCGGCCTGCTCGGCCAGGGTCAGCCAGCCCCCGAACGCCCGATCCAATGCGGCAAGCCGGTCTGCTTCGGGTTCCTCAGCAGCGACCACTTCCCGGGCGTAGGCGCGAAGCAGATCATGGAAGCGGTAACGCAGCGCTCCGGAGGCATCGCGCCCGGCCACGTCGAGCAGCTGCATGTCGACCAGGGTGTCGACCAGTTCCTCGGCCTCGGTCTGCGGGATATCGAGCAAAGCTGCGGTGACCCAAGGCGCGAAGTCGCGGATCTCCAGCAGCCCCATCCTGCGGAACGCACGTCGGGCCATGGCATCCAGGCTTTCGTAGCTCAGCGCCAAGCTGGCCCGCACTTCCAGATCTCCGAGCCGCAGCTGGTCAAGCCGCTGGCTTTCGTCGGCCAGGTCGGTCTCGAGGCGGTCCAGCCGCCAGTGCGGTCGGGCGCCCAGCCGCGCTCCGGCGATCCGGACGGCCAACGGCAGGAACCCGCAGAGCCGCACGATCTCCCTGGCTGTCCCAGGTTCGGCCGCCACCCGCAG
>JBGSWT010000208.1:0-2620 GCA_041751815.1 Pseudonocardiaceae bacterium | reverse complement strand
CTCGACGTCGGGTGCGGTGCTGGTGCGGCCGGACTCGCGCTGGGGCCCATGGTGTCTCACCTCACCGGGGTGGATCAGGCCGAGGACATGCTGCGCGCATTCGAGCGCGCCTGTACCGAGCGCGGGGTGGCGCACCGCAGCGTGCATGGCCCGTGGCCGGAGATCGCTGCGCAGGCGGGCGTCGCCGAGGTCGTGGTCAGTCATCACGTGGGGTACAACACCCTGGATTTAGGCCCGTTCGTCACCGCGTTGGGTGCCGCCGCACGACGCGGGGTCGTCATCGAGCTGCACGCCGTGCATCCGGGTGCCTGGCTGGACCCGTTGTGGGCGCATTTTCACGGGTTGCACCGGCCACCACCCGCTACCGCGGACGATGTGCTGGCCGTGCTTGCCGAAGTGGGGATACACCCCGAGGTCCAGCGCTGGACCCGGCCCGCTCAGCCGCGCAACCCCGAGGCGGAGGTCAGCTTCTCGGTGCGCAGGCTATGCCTGCCTGTGCAGTACCGGGACGAGGTCGCCGAGGCGGTGGCGAAACTCGGGCCGCGCCACCGCGAACTGGTCACCCTCTCCTGGTCCGGTTGACCCGCGAGGCGCCGAGACGATCCGGGGGGACAATCCGGCCGTGAGTGGGGTGGAGGGCGCGCTCGGGGCGGGAGCGGCGGTGTTGCTCCTGGCGGTGCTCGCCGTGCGGGTCTCCTCCCGACTCGGGCTGCCGTCGCTGCTGCTCTATCTCGCTATCGGTGTGCTGATCGGCGAGGCCGGTCTGGGGATCGAGTTCTCCAATGCGCCGCTCACAGCCGCGCTAGGCATCGCGGGCTTGGTATTGATCCTGGCCCAGGGTGGTCTCACCACCCGGTTGTCGTTGATCCGTCCGGCACTAGGTTCGGGGATTTCGCTGGCCACCGTGGCCGTCGCGGTGAGCATCGCCGTCACTGGCACGGCACTGCACTTGCTGCTTGGCCTGGACTGGCGCACGGCGCTGCTGTGGGGCGCGGTGCTGTCCTCGACCGATGCGGCCGCGGTCTTCAGCGTGCTGCGGACCCTGAAGGTGATGCCCCGGCTGGCGGGTGCGCTCGAGCTGGAGTCGGGGATCAACGACGCGCCCGTCTACATCGTGGTGGTGCTGCTCGCGGCGGGTGATCCGCTGCGCTGGTGGACGCCCCTGCTCGTCGGTTACGAGTTGCTCGCGGGGGCGGTGGTGGGGGCTGCGTTGGGCATCGCGGGAGCGTGGGTGCTGCGTCGCGCGGCGTTGCCCGCGACCGGTCTGTATCCGCTGGCGGCCATTGCAGTCTGCGTGCTGGCCTTCGCTGCGGGGCAGGGTCTGCATGCCTCGGGCTTTCTGGCAACCTACGTGGCCGGGCTGGTGCTGGGCAACTCTCGCCTGCCGCACCGCGGTGACACCTTATCGTTTTCTGAAGGGCTCGGCTGGCTCGCTGAGATCAGCCTGTTCGTGCTACTGGGCCTTTACGTCTCGCCGTCTCGGCTGCCTGATGCGGTGATACCCGCGCTGGTCGTCGGTGCCGTGCTGATCGTGCTGGCACGCCCGTTGTCGGTGGCAATCGCCTTGACACCGTTGCGGGTGCCCTGGCGGGAGCAGATGTTCCTGTCGTGGTCGGGGCTGCGAGGCGTGGTACCGATCGTGCTGGCGCTGATCGCGCTCACCATGGGCTTCCCGGGCGCCGAGCTTCTGGCAGACGTGGTCTTCGTTCTCGTCGTGCTGCTTACGGTGGTGCAGGGCGTCACGCTGCCTTTGGTCGTCCGGTGGCTGCGGCTGTCCCAGCCAGAGCAGGGCAGCGAGATTCAGGTCGACTTCGCCCCGCTGGAGCAGATGGACGCTGAACTACTGCAGATCCGGGTACCCCGCCCCTCGCGGCTGCACGGCGTCTACCTCTCGGAGCTGCGGCTACCCCCCGGGACGATGGTCAGTCTGGTGGTGCGCGACGGCGTGGTGTTCACCCCGCAGCCGACCACCAGGCTGGAAGAGGGCGACCAGCTGCTGGTCGTCACCACGGCCGGCAACCGGGATCAGGCCGAGCGACGGATTCGGGCAGTGCTCCGGTCGGGCCGGCTGGCTCAGTGGCGGGGGGAGACCGGCGCCTGATCGGTCGTCGGCGGACCGGTCACAATGGACGACGTGAACCCATCTCAGCACGGCGGGGCAGCGGCCGCCGGCGACCAGCACATCCCCGAGGTGTCACTAGGACGCCGCCGGACCGGCCTGCTAGCCACCGCCGCTGCGGGCACGCTGCTACTGGACGTGCTGAGCAAGATCGCCGTGGTGGCCATCCTGGAGGGTCGTCCTCCGGTGGAGCTGTTGGGCGGTGGCCTTTACCTCGTCGTTTACCGCAACGCAGGTGCAGCGTTCTCGATGGCGACCGGGCTGACCTGGTTGCTGTCGCTGATAGCCTTGGGGGTGGTGGCGGTGATCATCCGCCTGGCGCCCCGGCTGCGTTCGACCGGTTGGGCCTTCGGGCTCGGCTTGGTGCTGGGCGGAGCGCTGGGCAACCTGGTGGACCGGCTGCTGCGTGCCCCTGGCCCGCTGCGCGGGCACGTGGTGGACTTCCTGTCGTTGTTGGCGCCGGACGGCAGCGTATGGCCGGTGTTCAACGTTGCGGATTCA
>JBGSWT010000207.1:0-2857 GCA_041751815.1 Pseudonocardiaceae bacterium | reverse complement strand
ACGCTGCGCGGCGACCGCATCGCGGACGTGACCGCGTTCATCGACCACACCGTGTTCGCGCGATTCGGATTCCCCGGCGAGCTGCCCGCGCGGTAGCGCCTGGTCAGCCACCCTGCCGCGACGCGGTGCGCGCTGGACGAGCCGCTCGTGTTCCGGCTCTGCCCCCGCGTGATGAGTTCGGGGTGTTCCTCGGGTCTGTAGTGGTGTGGGCAACCACGGGGAAGCTGTCCCGACCTCGTTGAGGAGCACCTGTCATGAGCCTTTCCGTCGATCGTCTCCAACCAGGAATGGCGGGCCGCCCGCACGGAGCTGCTGGCCATGGAGAAGGAGGCCACCCGCGCCAGGGACGCGCTGAACACCCAGCGCCGGATGCTGCCGATGGTCCTGGGTCGACAAGGACTACCAGTTCGACACCCCGAGCGGCGCCGCCGGCTTGCAGGATCTGTTCGAGGGCCGGCGCCAGCTGATCGTGGTCCACTTCATGTTCGACCCGAACTGGGAGCAGGGATGCCCGAGCTGCTCGGCCGACGCCGAGGAGCTCTCCGCCGGCCTCTACGAGCATCTCCACACCAGGTCCACGTCGTTGGAGGTGGCCCCGGCCCGTGTCGTCACCGGTGACGACCGGTGTCCTCGCTTCACGTGCTGGAGTTGGCCTTCGTTACGATCGGCCGCCTCCTGCGCTCGATCGTCGAACCTGCAGCTGCGGACGAATAGTCCAAAGTGGCCCTGGCGGGCCGCCCGGTGCCGGGCTGAAAATCGGGCCTGTGGCTGCCTGTGACGTCGTGGTTGCTTGGCGCCTGGCTGAGGCCGACGAATAGTCTGACGCTGGGAGCTGTTGTGAGGGGCCCTGCATTGTTGCCTCGAGCACGAGAGTTCGCCTCTGTTCCTGCCCCGCTGGCTCCCCGGGCAGCCACGCCTGGTCGGTCCGTGACGAGTGTGGTTGGGGTGAGGACATGGAATCGACCGATGAGCCGGTCGAGTTGGTCGAGCGGGTGGCCGCACTGGATCTGGGCAAGGGCGCCCTGATGGCCTGTGTGCGGGTTCCGCACGAGGACCGGCCCGGCCGGCGCCGGCAGGAGATCCGCGAGTACTCGACGGTGTCGCGGTCGCTGCTGGAGCTGGCGGACTGGTTGCGCTGCGAGCGGGTGGAGCTGGTCGCGATGGAGGCCACCAGCGATTACTGGAAACCGGTGTTCTCCCTGCTGGAGGCCGAGGGGTTCACCTGCCGGCTGCTCAACGCCAGGCACGTGTAGAACGTGCCGGGCCGCCCGAAGACCGACAAGATCGATGCGGTGTGGCCGGCGAAGGTGGTGGAGCGGGGGATGTGCTCGCCGAGCCTGGTGCACCCCCAGCCGATCCGGCAGTTGCGTGATCTGACCCGCTACCGGCGCTCGTTGATCCGGGAACGGACCCGGGAGAAGCAGCGGGTCGAGAAGCTGCTCGAGGACGCCCAGATCAAGCTCTCCAGCGTGATCAGCGACGTCTTCGGGGTGTCGGGCCGGGAGATGCTCGCCGCGTTGATCGCCGGGCAACGCAGTCCCACGATCTTGGCGCAGACGGCTCGGGGCACCATGCGCTCCAAGGTCGCGGTCCTGGAGGAGGCGTTGACCGGTCACTTCGCCGACCATCACGGGTTCCTCCTGCAAGCGATGCTGGACCATGTCGACGCCCTGACCGTGCAGATCGACACCATCAGCGCCCGGATCGAGGCCGTGACCGCCCCTTTCTCCCACCAAGTCGAGCGGTTCGATGAGATCATCGGAGTCGGTGTCACCGCCGCTCAGGAGCTCATCGCCGAGATCGGCGTCGACGTGACCCGGTTCCCGAGCGCCGCGCACCTGGTGTCGTGGGCGAAGTTCGCCCCGATCGACCGCAACTCCGCCGGCACGAAACGAGGCGGCTCGACCGGGAAGGGCAACCCGTGGCCGGCCGGCACTCTCGGCGAGATCGTCGCGTCGGCATCGCAGACCGACACGTTCCTCGGCGAACGCTACCGGCGCCTGGCGCGACGCCGCGGGAAGAGCCGGGCCATCGTCGCGGTCGGCAACTCGATCTTGACCATCATCTGGCACCTGCTCGCCGATCCCGACGCCCACTATGAAGACCTCGGCTCCGACTATTACCAGACAAAGATCAACGCCCGGCGTCGGGAACGTGACCTTGTCCGCCAGCTCGAACACCTCACCGGCAAGAAGGTCACCCTCACACCCACAGCAGCGGCCTGACCGGAGGGTCGACCACCCAGACTGAGCCCGACGAGACAACCCGGCCCGCCACGGTCACCGGGTGCGCGAGCACGCCCGTCCCCGACTTGATTTTCGAGTTAGCTGGCCAGGGAACCAGGCGAGCCGGCACACCCAGCCCACAGCAGACAGGGAGCACCCGCGTGACCCAGACGGTTGTAACGTCCGCCGACGGCGACCGGGCGGCAGAGATCCGCAATGCCCTGACGGACAAGCTTCGCTCGAACAGCATGATCACCTCGCCGGTGGTGGAGCGGGCCTTCCGTACGGTGCCGCGGCACCTGTTCGTTCCCGAGGGCACGCCGCTGGAGGTCGCCTACGACGCCGACGACTCGGTGGCGACCAAGAGGGAGCGGGACGGTGTGGTCGTCTCCTCGATCAGCGCGCCGTTCATCCAGGCTCAGATGATCGAGCAGGCGGGGCTCGGGCCCGGCATGAGCGTGCTGGAGATCGGATCCGGCGGCTACAACGCCGCGCTGGTGCGCCACGAGGCGCCACTATTTCCGTGCGGGGATGAGAGATCCCCGCCTTTGGCCTGTCGCAGCAGGTTGATGAAGCTGGGGGCAGTCTGACCGCGGAGACGCGCGGAAGGATGGGAGCAGCCCTGACAAAGC
>JBGSWT010000206.1:0-4043 GCA_041751815.1 Pseudonocardiaceae bacterium | reverse complement strand
GGAGCCCTGAATGCTGGCGTGGCCCCGCAGGGCCAGGATGCCGCCGCCGGACCGCCGAGGAAGGCGATGCCGGTACCTGCGCGCAACGGCACGTGCAGGTCGGCCAGCGCACTGGTGCGGGTGAACCGCGGGTCAACATGGATGATCTTCGCACCGCGATGCTTGGCGGCCATCACCCACCGGATGGCATTCCGCGAAGTTGGAGCCCTGGATCACGATGCAGTCGGAGTTGGCCAGATCCTGCGGGAAGGTCGTCGCACCGCCGCGACCGAAGGAAGCCCCCAGACCGGGGACGGTGGAGGATTGTCAAAAGCGGGCTTGATTCTCCACCTGGATCGCACCCAACGCGGTCCAGAGCTTCTTGATGACGTAGTTCTCCTCATTGTCCAAGGTGGCCCGCCGGGATGGGCGATGCCCATGGTGCGGCGCAGCACCCGCCCCAACGGATCGGTGTCCTGCTAGGTCCGGCGCCGAGTGTCGAGCACCCGGTCCGCGATCATGTCCATCGCGGTGTCGAGGTCGAGATCCTCCCAGTCGGTGGCGCCAGGACGGCGGTAGCGCACGGTCGTGACCCAGGTGGGCACGGTCACCAGTTGCGATCCAGCTGCGTACGCCCACGGGCTCCGAATTCCCACCGACCACGTGACGAAACGTCGAACAGCCCGGACCGCATCGGCGAAATCGTCGGACCGTGATCCGTGATCATTACGCGCTGCTTGCGCTGCACTCCTAGCGTCTGGTTGAGGTACTTCGGCAGGACTGGGCACGGGCCGGTGTCGGCCCACAGGCACGGTGGACTCGGTAGCCCATCCAGGCCGCGGCGACACGACTGAGGGGAAACTGCGAAATGAATGTGACGCTGAAGAGCGAAACCGGGGACATCTATGAGGCCCTCTTGCTAGTCGAGGCCGCCGACTTTACCGACCTTAGCCAGGGACAGGCCGTGTGACTTGGTCTGGCTGCGGTCGCAAGCCCGCCGGGTCGGGACGCGGTGCGCGGCGTCCACGGCAGCTTCCCACGTCATACGGATGGGGCAGGGTTGACAATCAAGAGGGTTCCTCGATGAAGATTCTTGTCGTGGATAGGCATCCGGTGATGCGTTTAGGCCTCGTAGCACTCCTGCGTACCGAGGATGATATCCTGACCATCTGCGTAGCAGAAAGCATGGGCGATGCCGCGAGCATCGTGGCGGCCGAGCAACCCGATATCGTGGTTCTGGACTTTATTCTCAAAGAACAGCAGAGCGGAACTGAGCTGTGCCGACAGATCAAGTCAGCACCCAACCCGCCCGGCGTCGTGATCTACACGGACAATGATGCGGAAGTAGATCTGTTCTTGTGTCAATTATCGGGCGCGGACAGCTATGTACACAAGGAAGAAGATCCTGATCGGTTGCTCGAAGCAATACGAGCAACCCACGCAGGAAAGCGGGTGTGGTTCATCGGCAGCGAGGGCACGCCCGACCCCAACCGGCAGCACACCGTCCGCCAGCATGCTTGCTTGACGCCCAGGGAGCGGCAGATCTTGTCATTCATGCTGAAGCGCTATACCAACTCACACATTGCCAAGGAACTGGGGATAAGCACGCAAACCGTGAAGAATCATTCCTCCAACGTTCTACGCAAGCTCGGCGTCAACCGCCGTACCGACTTGCCCTGCGAGCAACCGTCAAGCTTTCATGACTCTCATGCACGCCTTTTGAGGGCTTGACATAATTGAGGTACCGTCGTAACGCTGACGAGGTTCTTTATGAGCCCAACTGAGAACGGTCCCGCTCCGCGGACGATGTGCCGCGTTGTCGTATTGTTCCGATCATACCGGCGCCGCCTGTCGGCGGTGGCGCTCATCGTGATCGTGACGGCCGGACTTGGGGTGGTGAACCCGCTGCTCATCAAGCCGGTATTCGACAACGCGCTGTTCTGTGGTCAAGACTGCCCGAACCTTCCGCTGCTCTCCTGGTACGCCGGGGTGATGATCACCGTCCCGATCGTGGCTGGAGCCCTCGGGATCGCGCAGAACTACCTCGCCAGCGTGCTCGGGCAACGAGTGATGCAGGACCTGCGGAACAACCTTTACGCTCATCTACAACGCATGCCCCTGCGGTTCTTCACCGAGACAAAGACCGGCGAAATTCAGTCCCGCCTCACCAACGACGTCGGCGGCGTCCAGACCGTCGTCACCGACACCGCCGCGTCGATCCTGTCGAACACCGTGGTGCTGGCCAGCACCGTCGTGGCCATGCTCATACTGTCCTGGCAGCTGACCGTGCTCTCACTCGCGCTCATGCCCATCTTCATCTGGCTGACGATGCGGGTGGGCAAAGCACGACGCACCGCCACCTCATCCACCCAACAAACAAAGGCCGAACTGTCCACACTGTCGCAAGAGACATTGTCGGTCTCCGGCATCCTCCTCTCGAAATCGTTTGGCCGCCAACCAGAAGAAAGCGCCCGTTTCCGTGAGCACAACGCCCGGCTCGCCGACCTGCAAATCCATCAGCAGATGATCGGCCGGACCTTCTTTGCAGGCGTTGGCGTATTCTTCTCGGTAACTCCCGCGATCATCTACCTCGCTGCAGGCATGTTCAGCACGAACAGCACCCTCACCGCAGGGACGCTGGCGGCGTTCACGAGCTTACAAAGCCGGATGTTCTTCCCCATCAGTACGCTGCTGCGAGTATCCACCCAAGTACAGTCATCGCTCGCGCTGTTCGAACGGATCTTCGCCTACCTCGACCTGCCCCACGACATCGTCGACACGCCCAGCGCCACGGAACTCCCACCAAACCAGGTGCGCGGCGCGATCCGCCTGCGCAACGTCTCATTTCGCTACCCCGCAACCAACGGGACCACACCTCGCCGCTGGGCATTGACCGACCTCAGCCTCGACATCAGTCCAGGTCAGCTCGCCGCCGTCGTCGGCTCCAGCGGCTCAGGCAAAACCACCCTGTCCTACCTGCTCCCCCGTCTCTACGACGTCACTCACGGCGCGGTGCTCATCGACGGCCACGACGTGCGTCACCTACGCCTGCACTCGCTGGCCGCAACCATCGGCATGGTCACCCAAGAGACCTACCTGTTCCATGCCTCGATCCGGGACAACCTTCGCTACGGCGACCCGCATGCCACCGACGCCCAGCTCGAGGCCGCCGCTCGCGCCGCAGCCATCCACGACCGGATCCTCGAACTCGACGACGGCTACGACACCCTCGTCGGCGAACGCGGCTACCGCATGTCAGGCGGCGAGAAACAGCGGCTCGCGATCGCCCGCGTCATCCTCAAAGACCCGAAAATCCTCATCCTTGACGAAGCCACCTCAGCGCTCGACACGGTCAACGAACGACTCGTCCAACAAGCACTAACCCCACTCATGGCCAGACGAACCACCGTAGCGATCGCGCACCGGCTGTCCACGATCCTCGCCGCTGACGTGATCTTCGTGCTCGATAGCGGCCGGCTCGTCGAACAAGGCACCCACCAACAACTGTTAGACCGCGGCGCCGTCTATGCTCAGCTATACGCCCAACAGTTCGGCGCCGGCACCGTCGAAACCCGCTGCGCCGACGGCACCCACCGCCCAGCCACTCGTCACCAGAATCCCCATAGCGGTCGGCACAGTAACTAACCCTCCGGTTCCCGAACTCAACACCAGAGCTGTTCACGGTCGGCCGGACAGCTCTGGTGTTGAGTTCGGGGGCCTCAGTGCACTGAGGTGCACTGAGAATCGACGTGCACTGAGGATCGACGGCTTAGAGTTTGTAGTCGTAGGAGATGCCGGGGTCGTGGGTGGGGGCGATCAGCACTTGGATGAGGGCGGTGAGCGGGGTTTCGCCCAGGCCGAGCAACTCGTTGATCGCGACCACGTGAAAGCCTAACTGGGTATGGCACCCGAGGCCGAGCGCGGCCGCCGCCAAATAGAGCCGTTGCACGATGATCCCGGCTTCCATGTTCTGCACGCGGTACCAGCGGTCGCCATAGGCGGCCAGCCTCGGCTCGTAATGTGCGACCGGGAAGAAACAGAGGTTCACCTGAAGCAGGTTGAAC
>JBGSWT010000205.1:0-12225 GCA_041751815.1 Pseudonocardiaceae bacterium | reverse complement strand
CCGCCGGCACCGCGGCCGGTCGCGGAGGGGCCGTGCCACTACCTACCGGCGGCGGCCGTGGAAGCGGTCAACGGGGAGCGAGTCGGCGCCGTGCGGGTCTCTGCGGATCGGCCCTACCCCGCGTGTTTCTTTCTCCGTGGTGACGGGGCGGTGCAGCTGCGCAGCTGGATCGTGGTGGGCAACCCGAACGTGGCGCGGGCAACGGTCGACGCCGCTGCCCCGGTGGCGAGCTCTGACCTGGCCGAGCTTCCTGGCGGATGGTCGGGAGGGTCGCAGCCGACCGCGGACGGAGCAGTGTTCGCGGTCGCTCGGCAAGGCACCGCGGTCGTCATCACGACCAACCAGCACCAGACAATCAACGCCCGCCGAATCGCCGGACAGGTGATCGCTGCTTTGGGTCTCTAGCTGACGGAATCGGTCAGTCGGCGCTGGATGACGAGCGACCGGCGCTCACGACGCCGTTGCCGGCCGCAGAGTTGCCCACCTCATCCTGGTCGTTGTAAGACGAGTTCCCTGCTCGGGCGGGATGAAAAGGGGGCTCCTCGGGCTCGGCTTGTTGCGGCCTGCGGGTCAGCACCGCCACCCCTGCCACTCCGGCGATCCCGAACAACAGCAGCACCATCCACGGCCAGCGACTACGGCGGCGAGACTCGGGCTCGATCCGGGCAGCGAGCTCGTGGCGCGCATCGAGCAGCCGCTCGGTGAGCATGCCCTGAGCGCTGCGCCGGGCGTTACGGGCACCTTTGGCAATCTCGGCGGTGCGGTCGGGTAGCTGCTGGGCCAGCTGTTTCCGGGCGCGCCTAGCCTGCTTGCCCGCCCTGGTGGCACGCGTGCGCACGGCCTGCACGCCGCTATTCACCGCGGCGACGCCGGCCTGCTGGCCGTCCCGCGCGTAGGTCTTCACCTGGTTCACGTTTTTCGCCTTCCTGCTCGCGCCTGCATGGAGTGCCTTGGGGTAGACGACGTCGTCTGACCCCTCCCGCGATCGAACGCGGGTGATGGCAGGATAGGTGTGGTGACTGAAGTCAAGACAAACGACACGCAGGTCATCCTGCACACCAGTGAAGGTGACATCCGTGTCACCCTCTTCCCGCAGCACGCCCCGAAGACCGTGTCAAACTTCGTGGGCCTGGCCGAGGGCAGCAAGGAGTATTCTCAGCGCAACGCCAAGGGTGAGCTGTCCGGGCCGTTTTATGACGGCTCCCTTTTCCATCGTGTGATCGCCGGCTTCATGATCCAGGGCGGCGACCCGACAGGTACCGGCAGCGGCGGGCCCGGCTACCGCTTCCGCGACGAGACTCATCCCGAGCTGCAGTTCAACCGGCCCTACCTGCTGGCGATGGCCAACGCGGGACCGAACACCAACGGCTCACAGTTCTTCATCACGGTAGGCACCCCGACGCACCTGAACCGCAAGCACACCATCTTCGGCGAGGTGGCCGATCAGGAGTCCCGCGTCGTGGTCGACGCGATCGCCGTCGCCCCGACCCGTAGCGACCGCCCGGTGAAAAACATCGTCGTCGAACGGGTGACGGTCGAGCCGGCCGGGGTGTGACCGGGTGACCGCCGACGTGCTTCGTACCGCGGAGGCGGCATTGTGACCGCCGACGTGCTTCGTACCGCGGAGGCGGCATTGTGACCGCCGACGTGCTTGATCCCGCGGAGGCGGCATCATGACCACTCCGGTGTGCGTTCGGCACCCGGCCCGCGAGACGTGGGTGCGCTGCACACGATGTGACCGTCCAGCCTGCCCGACCTGCCTGCGCGAGGCGTCGATCGGCTACCAATGTGTGGATTGTGTTGCTCAGGGCGCTCGCTCGCAGCCGCGCGCCGCCACGGTCGCGGGGGCCGAGCCCAGCGACCGTTCGGTGGTGATTCCGGTGCTGATCGCGATCAACGTCGCGATCTTTGCAATTACCGTGGCGCAGGCCGGCAGCCTGACCAACAACGCCTACGCGCCGCTTTTCCAGCAGTGGGGGCTGTGGCCGACCGCGGTGGCCGATGGTTCCTGGTGGCGGCTGTTCACCTCAGGATTCCTGCACTTCGGGCCGATTCACCTCGCGTTCAACATGATCGCTCTGTGGGTGATCGGCCGGGATCTCGAGCAGGTACTGGGCCGGGCCCGCTTCATGGCGGTGTACCTGGTCTCCCTGCTCGGGGGGTCGCTGGCCGTCTTTCTGTTCGCCGCCGAGCGTTCGATGACTGCAGGCGCCTCCGGGGCCGTGTTCGGGCTGATGGGTGGGCTGGCTGTGGTGCTGCTGCGCTTGCGCCGCAGCCCGCGCCCCGCGCTGACCATCATCCTGCTGAATGTGGTCATCAGCTTCGTTGTGCCGGGGATCTCGATTCTCGGCCACCTCGGCGGGCTGGTGTTCGGGGCAGCAGTCACGGCTGGGCTGGTCTACGCCCCGAGGGATCGGCGGGTGGCGGTGCAGGGCGTGACCGTGTTCGGCCTGCTGGCGGTAATCCTGGTCGGCGTGGTCGCGCGGGCACTCCAGTTCAGCTAGCGCTTCCGCGTGTCCGCCTCACGTGCACGGGGTATACGCATCTCGAGTACGCAGGAATCCGCCAGGACGACCTGTCCACAGAAGTTGTCCACAGTGGGGATGAATGGCAGTCATGTCGTTCGATGACGGTGCGTGAACACCACCTGCTGACTCGCACCGAGACTCCCCACCCGGGCCGGAGCGGGATTACGTGGTCGGTGGCACCAGGCAGCTCAGCGCCAGCGCATGGTCATCAGCAGGCCGACAATCATCAGCGTGAAGCCGATCAGGAAGTTCCAGTTGCCGAGGCTGGTCAGCAGCGGGATCTTGTCGATGGCGAGGTAGTTGACCACCAGCCACAACAAACCGACGAGCATCAAACCCAGCATGACCGCGACGTAGACCGGGTGGGAGGGGCCGGCGATCTGGACCTTTACCGGGGTGCGCTGGTCAGCCGGTTGGGTGTAGGCCGACTTCTTGCGGACCTTCGACTTGGGCATGGTCGTCCTCAGTTCACGTGCGGGCCGCCCGATTAGTCACTCTGCCCCGATCAGACGGTCAGGGCTAGTCACTCTAGGGCGGCCACCGGGTGGGCGCTGCGGACACGTTAACGTAATCCGGCGGCGAACCGGCACGTCGGCGTCGGTGATGGGTCTACCAGCCGGCCGTGCGCAGGCCTATGGGCGGGCCGGGCTCTTTTCCCGTGTGGGCACCCACTACCGTCTCGGTGCTGGTATCCAGCTCGCCTGGCTTGGAGGAGGTTCCGTGGCCCATGTGCTGTCCCCAGTACGGGGCTCTCGACCACCACGCCCGCGTGGAGACGCTGGACGGACGACGATCCGCGGGGTGGGCGAGCTGCTCTTGACGGCAGGCCTGGTCGTGATGCTGTTCGTCTTCTACGAGACCTACGTCACCGACTGGTTCTCTGCTGAGAAACAGCGTGAGGCCACCGCCCAGCTGGATGACACCTGGAGCAACCCCCGCGGCATCGTCGACCGTCCGCTCGAGGGTGCGGGTATCGCCAAGATGTACATCCCTTCGTTCGGATCCGACTTCGTGTTCACGGTGCTGGAAGGCACCGAGCAGGACACTCTGGCGGTCGGCCCGGGCCACTACCAGGACACCGCCTTGCCCGGCCAACCGGGCAACTTCGCGGTGGCCGGGCACCGGGTCGGCAAGGGCTCACCCTTCAACTCGCTGGATCTGCTGTCCTCCTGTGACGCCATCGTGGTGGAGACGGTCGATCGCTGGTTCGTCTACCGGGTTCTGCCGCTACGCGGGGAGTCATCCGGCTGGACCGGCGGCAAGGCCACGCAACCGCAGTGCCGCGGCGTCGAGCCGCTGACCGGCCGTTACGCCGACGTGGTGGGTAAGGCGATCGTCCTACCGTCGCAAGACGACGTGATCGCACCAGTTCCTGGGCAGCCCGGTCTGCCCGCGAAACAGGACATCGAGCTGATCACGATGACCACGTGTCACCCGCAATTCTCCAACCGGCAGCGGCTCATCGTCCACGGCATCCTGGTCGCTCAGTACCCGAAGGTCGCGGGCCAGCGGCCGGCCGAGCTGACCGCTGATGCGTGAGGAGGTCTCATGTACGGCTGGATCTGGCGACACCTACCCGGACCACTCGTGATGCGCATGCTGCAGGCGCTGATGCTGGTGGCAGCGATCGTCACGCTGCTGTTTCTCGTCGTGTTCCCATGGTTGGAGCCCCGCTTGCCGTTCAATGACGTGACGACGGGCTGAGCGGGCGCCCAGCGATGCCTGCACTGACGCCTCCGCCGACGCCTATGCTGGCCGACGTGCGCATCCTCGTGATCGACAACTACGACAGTTTCGTCTACAACCTCGTGCAGTACCTGGCGCAGCTGGGTGCTCAGTGCGTGGTCCGGCGCAACGACGCAGTCGAGGCCGGCGACGTTGCCGGCGCAGACGGAGTGCTGATCAGCCCTGGGCCCGGTACCCCCGAGCGCGCCGGTGCCAGCATGGACATCGTCCGAGACTGTGCCGAGCAGGGCCTTCCGGTACTGGGCGTGTGCCTGGGGCATCAGGCGATCGGGGCGGTCTGGGGAGCCACCGTGGCGCGGGCACCTGAGCTGCTGCACGGCAAGACCTCTGTGGTGCACCACGACGGCGTCGCTGTGCTAGCCGGATTGCCACAGCCGTTCGTGGCCACCCGGTACCACTCGCTGACGGTGCTGCCCGAGACCATCCCGGAGCAGCTTGAAGTCACCGGCCGCACTGAGTCGGGGATCGTGATGGCCCTACGGCACCGGGAGCTGCCGGTGTACGGCGTGCAGTTCCACCCCGAGTCGGTACTGACCGACGGCGGGCACCGGCTCTTGGCGAACTGGCTGCGGATCGCGGGTGCCGAGGTTCCCGAGGTGCGGGTCGCCGAGCTGGAGACGGGGATGCGCAACCTGGCTGCGGCTGCGCTGGTGCGCTAACGCTCGACACACCGGGCACCACGGCACGACACGCGGGGGGTCAGCCGGGGCCGGAGGAGAATGGTGGATCGAAGATCCCCTCGTCGCCATCGCTGGAGCTTGTGGTGCTGGTCGCACTGCTCTGCCCGACAGTGATCGTGATGGTCTGGTCACGAGCAAAACCGGTGCCCGCCGGCACGTCCTGGTCGAGGATTCGGCCCACCAGATCGGAGTCGTTCGCCGGGGCGGTGACCACCCTGAGGGTGCCGGTCCAACCGAGCCGTTGCAGGGCGTTCTGTGCCTGGGCTGGAGTCTGCCCCTGCAGGTCGGGCATCTCGAGCTGGTTGCCGCGCGACACGGTCAGCGCCACCGTGGCGCCTGCCTTGACCTCGGTGCCGCCTGCCGGGTCCTGCCTCAGGATTTGGCCCTTCGCCGCGACGGAGTCCACCTCCTGGATCTGCGGCGTGAGACGAGCTCCCGTGATATTGCGCTGAGCCTGATCGATATTGGTGCCGACGACGTCGGGCACGGCCACGGTTTCCGGCGGCACGCCGACGGTGATGATCACCGATTTGCCCTTGGCCAACCGCTGCCCGGCCGGCGGATCCTGGACGAGCACCCGGCCGATGTCGTTATCGTCCTGCACGACCTGCGGGCGCTGCTCGGGAGACAGCACCAGACCCACTTGCTGCAGGGAGGCTTGGGCCTGCGCGCGGTCGAGCCCCAGCAGATTGGGCACCTCCGCCTCGGCCGGCCCGGCGCCGACGTCCAGCCGGATCTTCTCGCCCTCCACCGCCTGGCCGGTAGGTCTCATCGCCACCACGCGGTCGAGGTCCTCCGGGGTCGACTCCACCAGACGGCGCTCGGTTTGGAAGCCGGCAGCGTTGAGCGTCTGCTCAGCGGGCACCACCGGCTGGCCGACCACGTTGGGCAGCGGGACCGGTTCGGGCCCGCCAAGGTTCGTGTACACCAGAAGCAGCAGCGCGATCAGGGCTGCGACCACGACCGTGGTGAGCACCCAGAGGCCCCGTCCGGACCGCCGCTGGTCCGGCGGCCCACCGCCGGGCTCCGGACGGTACCGGCTGGGACGGATGGCCACGGTGGGTGCAGAGGAGTCGAGCATGGAGGTGCGGTCGGCGTCGGTCATCACCATCGGCGCCAGCTGCCGCTGCCCGGACAGCACGCGGATCAGATCCGTGCGCATCTCGGCTGCGGACTGGTAGCGGTTGGCGGGGTTCTTGCTCATCGCCTTGAGCACTATCGCGTCCACTGCCGCCGATACGTCGGGGTTCTGGTGCGACGGCGGTGTGGGGTCTTCGCGGACGTGCTGGTAGGCCACCGCAACCGGGGAGTCGCCGGTGAAGGGTGGATCTCCGGTGATCAGTTCATAGAGCACGCAGCCTGCGGCATAGACGTCCGACCGAGCGTCCACCTGCTCGCCGCGGGCTTGCTCGGGCGACAGGTACTGGGCGGTGCCGATCACTGCGGCGGTCTGGGTGACGCCCTGCCCGTCAGCCAGCGCACGGGCGATGCCGAAGTCCATCACCTTGACCGCGCCGGCGATGGTGATCATCACGTTGGCCGGCTTGACGTCACGGTGAATGATCCCGTTGCGGTGGCTGAAGTCCAGCGCGGCGCAGATGTCGGCCATCGTCTCCATCGCGCGCTGCTCACCCATCGGACCTTCGGTCTTCACGATGTCGCGCAGTGTCCGGCCGTCGACGAACTCCATCACGATGTACGGCAGCGGACCGTACTCAGACACCGTCTCACCGGTGTCGTACACCGCGACGATCGCCGGGTGGTTCAGCGACGCGGCGTTCTGCGCCTCCCGGCGGAAGCGGTGCTGGAACTGGGGGTCGCGGGCCAGATCGGCGCGCAGCACCTTGACCGCCACGTCACGATCAAGGCGGACGTCGCGACCGCGATGCACCTCGGACATGCCCCCGTAGCCGAGCGTCTCGCCCAGCTCATAACGCTCCGACAGTAGTCGGCGAGTGGTCATTCCTCGGCCGTCCTGCTCCTCGTTGGTGGCTCGCGGCTGCTCGCGGTCCGGCCCCATCATGCCTGTCGGCCAGTTATCACCCGATAGGGGTCGCCCACTCATCTGACCCTCCTACAGGTCAGCTCGAGGGATGATCCGCGAGGAACGAAGCCCGCCAGCGGGCGGACGTTGGTTACCCGGCACTGCGATCGCCGGTCCCAGTCGACCTGGTCACCGTCCTCGTCCACCACCCGGGGCACCAGGCCCTGGATCTTCGCGGTGACCGCGGCATCGCTGGCGCGCTCACGCAAGTAGTCGCTGGGGACTATCAGCACTCCACGGAGCTGTTCGGAGGGATCGGTCCGCCTCGAGGGAAACTGTTCCTCGGTCGGCTCGAAGGGCTGACCTACCTCAGGCTGGGCTACCTCGGGCTGGGGTACCACGGGCGCTTGCGGCGCCGTGCCGATGCCGGCAGTGCCTACGCCGGCGGCCGTGTCGGCGGATGTGACGTCGGACCGCAACGCGTCGTTGACCAGGTAGCCGCTCAGCACCAGCGCGAGCACCCCGAGCAGCCCCATCGCGATTCTCCCCTTCGCGATATTCACTGAGGCGCGTCGATTGACCTGCTGCCGTGACAGGTAGCCGGCAGAGCCGGCCGCAGGGTAAGAGCCGGTGACTGCCCCTGACGGCAGCAGCGCAGTCGGTGGCGGTGCCTTGTCGGCTCTGTCGACCACGCTGGTACGCCCAGGACTCGTGGTGGCCATCCCCGCCGGCAGCGGCAGGCGGTGCCCGGTTCGGACCGCAGCGACGGCAGCGGCGAATTCACCGCCGGAGCCGTAACGCTGCCGCGGATCCTTGGCCAGGGCAGCCTCGATCAGTGCACGAACTCCAGCAGGCACATCCGGCGGCAGCGGGGGCGGCTGGTCATGGATATGCATCATCGCGACAGTGACCGCGTTATCGGCCAGGAACGGGCGCCGACCGGCGAGGCACTCGTAGCCCACCACGGCCAGTGAGTACACGTCGCCGGCCGGGCCGGCCTCGTGCCCGGCCGCCTGCTCCGGAGCAATGTAGTGGGCAGTACCCATCACCATCCCGTGCCGGGTTACCGGGGCTGCGTCGACGGCTCTGGCGATGCCGAAGTCGGTGAGCTTCACCGTCCCGGCAGGAGTGATCAGGATGTTGCCCGGCTTGATGTCACGGTGCACCAGGCCACGCTGGTGCGCTGCCTGCAGCGCGTCGGCGGCCTGCACGAGAACGTCCAGAGTGCGGTCGACGGGCAGCCGCGGATGTCGAATGAGGATCGTCGCGAGGGGATCTCCAGCGATGAGCTCCATCACCAGGTAGGCCCAAGGATAGGCAGCGGAGTCTGGATCGCTCCCCGCCTCGCCATAGTCGTGCACCGCAGCGATTCCGGGATGGTTCAGCGATGCGGTCATCCTGGCCTCGGTGTGGAAGCGGTACCGGAATTCTGCGTCGCCGGACAGCTCCGGTTTGAGTACCTTGACCGCGACCCGACGCTCCAGCCGGGTGTCTGCAGCCTCCCAGACTTCGCCCATCCCGCCGATGGCGATGCGCCGGCTCAGCCGGTAGCGCTGCGCCAGCAGCTGGCCGCTGATCAAAGTCATCAGCGCACCCTGCCGGTATCACTACGTGTGCTGTAGCTGAGCCGCTCTACAGTTGCCGAGTTCGACAGCAGAGCTGTCCGGGATGGGCGCAACAGCTCTGCTGTCGAACTCGGCGCGTTGAGGGCACCTGAGATGAGGTGGCCTGGCATCAAGGACCACCCTGCAGAGCAGCTCCGATGACCGCTCGGCCGATCGGCGCGGCCCGGGATCCACCGGTTGCCTCAAGATCCCGGTCTCCCCCGTCCTCTACCAGCACCGCGATCGCCACCTGCGGATCATTGGCGGGCGCGAATGCCACATACCAGGCGTGCGGCGGGGTGTTCTTGGGGTCGACGCCGTGCTCTGCGGTGCCGGTCTTCGCCGCGATACTGACGCCGCTGATTTTGCCGTCGTTACTGTACGTGTTCTCGGCGGCGACCATCATGTCCCGGAGCCGGGATGCGGTGAAGCGCGACATCGCCGTTTCGGCCTGCTCGGGTGCGAACCCGCCCAGCACGGAGAGGTCCGGGGCCAGGAGGTTGCGAACCATCTGCGGTTTCATCCGTCGCCCTCCGTTGGCGATCGTCGCGGCGATCATTGCATTCTGCAAGGGGCTGAGCGCCACATCACGCTGCCCGATGCCGGACTGTTGCAAGGCAGCAACGTCGGGAATGTCGCCCAGGGTGGACGGCGTCACCAGGATCGGGATGGTGAGGTCCTGCTGCCCGATGCCGAGCAGCTGAGCCTGCTTGCGTAGATCGTTCTCACCGACGGTGGCGACCAGCTGGGCGAAGGCGGTGTTGCAGGAGCGCACCAATGCCTCTTGCAGTGTCGCGGTGGCCCCCCCACCGCAAGAATTGTCGGCGAAATTGCGCAGCAATGTCGAGGTGTTCTGCAGCTGCAACGCGGGCGTCGCGGTGAGCGGTGTGGCCGGGGTGGCCGCACCGGTCTCCAGCGCGGCCGCGGTGACCACGAGCTTGAAGGTCGACCCCGGCGGGTAGGTCGACCCGACCGCCCGGTTAGTCAGCGGGGAGCCACGCTCCGGCGACGTGTACTCATTCCAGGCGGCCTCCTGCTCCGCACCGCCGTGTGCGGACAGCCGATTCGGGTTGTAGGAGGGGGTGGACGCCATCGCGAGGATCTCGCCAGTGCTGGGCTTGATCGCCACCACCGCGCCGTTGTAGCCACGGCGAGTCAGCTGCTCGTAGGCCACCCGCTGGACAACCGGGTTGATGGTGAGCTCGACGCTGCCCCCGCTGGGCGACCGGCCGGTGACCAGGTCTGAGAGCCGCCGCACGAACAGCCGGCCGTCGGAGCCGTTGAGCACCGAGTCCATCGCGTTCTCGGTGCCGCCGGCGCCGTAGCGCAGCGAGTAATAGCCGGTGACCGGGGCGTACATCGGGCCGTCGAGGTAGGTGCGCTGGTAGCGCAGCTGCCCGCCGGTCTCCACCGAGCTGGCCACCGATAGCCCGCCGGCGACGATCTGCCCGCGCTGCCTGCTGTACTCGTCGAGCAATACCCGCTGGTTGCGTGGGTCGCTGCGGTAAGCGTCAGCACTGACGACCTGGATATAGGTGGCGTTGGCCAACAGCAGAACGATCATGGCCATGACGGCCAGCGCAACTCGCCGAAGCGGTGTGTTCACGGGCGCTGCACCATCTCGGTGCGCGCCTCGGCCAGCGGGGCGACCGGTTTGCGCGGTACCGACGGAGCCGCCGGCGACCGCGCCGCATGGGAGATGCGCAACAGCAGAGCCACCAGGATGTAGTTGGCCAGTAGCGAGGACCCGCCGTAGGACAGGAACGGCGCGGTGAGCCCGGTCAGCGGGATCAACTTGGTCACCCCACCGACGACGACGAACACCTGCAGACCGACCGCGAAAGACAACCCGGCGGCGAGCAACTTGCCGAAGGTGTCCCGGACGGTGAGCGCGGTGCGCATCCCCCGCATCACCAACAGCAGGTAGGTGAACAGCACCGCAGCCAGCCCGACGAAGCCCAGCTCCTCGCCGATTGCGGCGGTGATGAAGTCGGTGTGCGCTGCGGGCACCAGGTCGGGACGGCCCGCGCCCAGCCCGGTACCGAACACCCCGCCGGTACCCAGCCCGAACAGCGACTGTGCCATCTGATAGCCAGCACCGTCGTAGTCGGAGAACGGATCGAGCCACGCGGTCACCCGGCGCTGCACATGCGTGAAGAGCATCCCCGAGACCAGCGCACCACCGATGAAGAAGATCAGCCCGATCACCATCCAGGCGGCCCGTTCGGTGGCGATGTAGATCAGCACCAGCACGATGCCGAAGTACAGCAGCGAGGTCCCCAGGTCCTTCTCCAGCACCAGGACACCCAACGAGAGCCCCCACGCCATCAGCAGTGGGGCGAGGTCCCGGGCTCTGGGTAACTCCATGCCGAACACGCTGCGGCCCGCAGTGGTGAAAAGGTCCCTCTTAGCGACCAGGAAAGAAGCAACGAAGATCATCAGCAGGATCTTGGCGAACTCGCCCGGTTGGATACCCAGCCCGCCGAACCGCAGCCAGATCTTCGCGCCGTTGACTTCGGAGATGGCGCTCGGTAGCAAGCCGGGCAGGGCCAGCAGCCCCAGCCCGACCAGGCCGCAGGTGTAGCCGTAGCGGGCCAGCATGCGATGGTCGTGGATCAGCACCAGAACCGCCACGAACAGCCCGAGGGCGAGCGCAGTCCAGGCGATCTGGTTGGGAACGTTGCCATCCGGGATCGGGTCGCCGACCGAAGCGGCCGCGGTCGCCTCAGCCAGATCGAGCCGGTGGATGAACACCAGACCCAGCCCGTTGAGCAGCGCGACGCAGGGCAGGATCAACGGGTCGGCATACGGAGCCAGCAATCGCACCGCGATGTGGGCGGTGCCGAACAGGGCCAGGTAGGCGGCACCGTAGTACAGCAGCGAGCGGGTGACCTCCTGCTGCTGATTGAGCTCCACCAGCACCAGCGCGGTGGTCACCACGATCGAGGCGAAGGCCAGCATCAGCAGCTCGAGGTCGCGCTTCGTGGAAGGCGCGGCCGTTGCGTCCGCATCCGGAAGCGGTGCTGGAGTGGACATCAGCTAGCTCACCGTCCGGCAGTCCACTCCGGGTTCCGAGGGCGTCTCCGGAATCGGGGTGCCAGTGATAGCGGGTTCGGGATGCTGACCAGACAGCTGCCCGCCAGGGGGCGGCCCCGGCGCACTCGAGGGGATGGGCGGAGACGGTTGCTCAACGGTGGTCGCCCCGGTGCCGGCACGCGGGCACGGCGGCAGCAGACCATTGGTGCGCAGCCGGCCGATGATCTCGCGAGCGCCATCCAGCCCACTGCTGCTGATCATTCCTCGGCGCACGTCCGCCCGGACGTGTGGTTGCAGGCCCTGCAGGAAGATCGTCTCGCAGCGTCGCGCACCGTCCCGGCAGCTGCCCTCGGCCCGGGTGTGCAGCGGCAGCCCGAAGGCCTGGCCCCGGACTCCCTGAAAGACCACCACCTCGCCGCTGCCGGTGGCCCCCACGTAGTACTGCCGGAGAACCAAGATCGAACCGATCGCGGTGACGGCGCCGAGCAGCACGACGACCACGACGAGGCCGATCAGCGTGCGCCGCTGCTTTCGACGGCGCATCTCGGGGTCAGGCGCTGGGGGTTTGCTGGGTTCGATCCTTTTGGGTTCCGGGCGTGGCAGTGTGGTCGTCGCGGCCCGGGCGGCCGCCGAGTCCGGCTGCGGTT
>JBGSWT010000204.1:0-2483 GCA_041751815.1 Pseudonocardiaceae bacterium | reverse complement strand
ATCGATGGCCCGCTGGCCGGGCTGCGGGTGGCCACGCTGCACGGCCGGCTGCCCGGAGAGGAGAAGGACGCCGTCATGCGTTCCTTCACCGCCGGCGAGATCGACGTGCTGGTGGCCACCACCGTCATCGAAGTCGGGGTGGACGTGCCGAATGCCACCGTCATGGTGATCATGGACGCGCAGCGGTTCGGCGTCAGCCAGCTACATCAGCTGCGCGGCCGGGTGGGTCGGGGATCGGATCCGGGGCTGTGCCTGCTGGTGACCGACTCCCCGGACGGCACCGCCGCCCGGGAGCGGATGGAAGCCGTGGCGGCCACCACTGACGGGTTCCAGCTGGCTCGGATGGATCTGGAGCTGCGCCGGGAAGGTGATGTGCTCGGTGCGGTGCAATCAGGTCGCCGTTCCACGCTCAAGCTGCTGTCACTGCTGCGCGACGAGGACCTGATCGGGCAGGCCCGAGAGGCCGCCCAGCACCTCGTCGAAACCGATTCCGAGCTCACCGAGCACCCCGGCCTGGCCCGCCTAGCCGCTGACCTGCTGGATGAGGAGCGCGCGGGATTCCTCCAGAAGGTGTGACGCTGCTGCTCTCCGAGGAAGGAATGTCGCGGCGTGCAGACGTGCCGTATAGCGCAACTCTGCGCCGAAAGTTGCGCCGTGTGGCACGTCCGCAGGGGATCTACACATCTCCCTGGGGGCGGGTGGGGTTGATGTGACTAGTGGCCTAGCGCCCGTCAACGTGAGGACCCGTCATGCGCTACGTGACCGTCCGCGTCGCCTGGCATGACAGCGGCTGGGGCTTGAGGCCAGAGCACGTGCGATCGGCCCGGTCAGGGGCAGGCGCGGACGACGCCAGCTGCGCTGCCGCCGCGCCGGGTCGGTTCTCCGGCTGCCAACACTCTGCCGCTGGAAAGGAACTCCAGTCCCGAAGCCACGCCAATTTCTGGGCTGATCTTGATGGCGGGATCCAGCGGCGAGGTGTCGCTGATCGCGAACTTGTGCCCGAGTGTTTCCAGGCCAGGGGTGGTGGCTGCGGCCAGGAACGCGGGCTCGGCCTGCGTGGTGGCGGCATTGCGCTGCGAGGCGCGGGGCGCGGCGATTGCATCCGCCAGGCTCATGCCGAAGTCGATCCGGTTGATCAGGATCTGCAGCACCGTGGTGATGATCGTGGCGCCGCCCGGCGAGCCAACGGCGAGGAACGGCTGGCCGTCTTTCAGCACGATGGTCGGCGACATGCTCGAGCGTGGGCGCTTGCCAGCGGCCGGCAGGTTGGGATCGGATGCACTGCCCTGCGTCGGCGCGAAGTTGAAGTCAGTCAGCTCGTTGTTGAGCAGGAACCCTCGACCGGGGACCACGATCCCGTTGCCACCCAACTGCTCGATCGTGTTGGTGTAGGACACCACGTTGCCCGCACCGTCGGCAACGACGAAGTGGTTGGTGTGGTAACCCCGGTCGGGCATCGCGACGGCTGCGCCGACCGGCGTGCAATCACTCGATCGGGCGAACGGGTCGCCCGGCGCGACTGGGCTGGCGCTCGCCTTCGCCGGGTCGATGAGGCAGGCACGCTGGCGACCGAAAGACGTCGAGAGCAGCTCGCCCCCGGGCACTTCCACATAGCGGGGGTCGCCGAGGTAGCGGTTGCGATCGGCGAACGCGAGCCGGCTGGCCTCCAGATAGTGGTGCAGCGCCTGCACCCTGCTCATCGCGGACAGGTCGACATTCCCCAGGATGTTGAGCGCCTCGCCGTCGGTGATACCGCCGCTGGAGGACTCCGCCATGCCGTACACGTCAAAGCCACGGTAGTTCACGTGCGTCGGGTCGGCGTCCAACGAGTCGTAGGCCCGCAAGTCCCGCAGCGTCATCAGGCCGGGCCGGGCGACCAGCGTGACGCCAGCAGCCATCGGCGGGTGCTGCACGGCGTTGACCAGGTCGGTGCCGATCGGGCCACCGTAGAGTTCACCGATCCCACGCTCGCCGATCTCCCGGTAAGTCTTCGCCAGCTCGGGGTTGCGCATCACCGAGCCCACCGCGGGCAGCGTGCCGCCGGGCAGGAAAAGCCTCGCCGTTGAGTCGAACTGGGCGAAGCGCTTGGCGTTCTGCCTCGTCTGCTCGTGAAACGTCTGGTCAACCACGAAGCCGCGCTCGGCAACCTCCTCGGCGGGTCGCAGATTCTCGGCGAGCCCGAAGCGACCCCATCGCGCCAGGGCTCGCTCCCAGGTGGCCAGCGTGCCAGGTACACCGACGGACAGTCCGCTGGTTACCGCGTCCGGCAACGACAGTGGCTGTCCGGTTGTCGGGTCGATGAACATCGATGGCCCGGCGGCGGCCGGCGCGGTTTCCCGCCCGTCGATCGTGGACACTCGACGGGTGCGTGCGTCGTAGTAGACGAAGTAGCCGCCGCCGCCGATACCGGCGACGTAAGGGTCGGTCACGCCGAGCGTGGCGGCGACCGCGACTGCGGCGTCAGCGGCGGTGCCACCGCTGCG
>JBGSWT010000203.1:0-4303 GCA_041751815.1 Pseudonocardiaceae bacterium | reverse complement strand
TTCGGCGAGTGCGTCGGCGAGTCGGTCAGGGGGAAAAACCCGCCTGGTTAGGAACCTGGCGGCGGATCGCGCGGTAGCTGCGTATGAACGATAGGTCGTCGGGGTCGGTCCCGACGGTGTCGGCGGCGTCTTTCATGACGCGGCGTATTGCGTAGTGAGTCAGTAGCAGCGACCAGATCTCTTGTTTCACCAGTTCCGGGGTGCGGGACCGGAGCACCCGGTTCTGGCCGGTTTGGTGGATTTCGATTTCGTCGAAAGACAGTTCGATTTCCCACCGTTCGGCGTAGGCCGCGGCGAGCTCGACCGCGGGGGCGAACTCGTGGTCGGCCAGCGTGGTGATCAGGCAGAACAGCTCCCCACCACCGGTCCGGTTGTCGATCATGTACTCCACGACCCGGACCCTCATGGCTTGGGTGGGGTCCAGGTCGTCCCCGGCCGCCGCGGCGGCGATGAGCGTCTCGCGGCGCCGCCCCCGCACCTTCGGGTTGATCACCACCGATCGGTAGGAGCCGTCGGGCAGCCACTCAAGCACCGGCAGGGTCAGGTTCGCCGAGACCCGCCACAGCAGCTGCGCCCCGGTCAACACCCCCTGCTGCCAGGCCTGATAGCTGTAAAAGTTCCGGTCAGCGAGTACCAGCATGCCCGCGACGAACCGGGCGATCAGCTCGGCGGCGAGGGTCTGCTCTCCGGTGGTGACCGGTCCGAACGCGGCGTCGACGATCCCGTGGGTGCCGCACTCGCCCACCGCGACCAGCCGTACCTGAGGGAACGGGCTGGAGGCCTTGTCGTTGCCCGACCGGCCGAACTCCTTGTCGTTGTCCGGGGTGTCAGGCACGTCGAGCACGAGACCGTCGATGGCCATCACCCGCAGACCGCGGAACCACGCTCCACGGGTACCGGCCCGGGCCATCGGCACCGCGATCCGTTCGAACAGCAGCTTCAGCGGTGCCTCACCGAGGCGCGTACGGGCCTGGGAGATCGCACTCGTGGACGGCACTTTCCAGTTGTCCCGCCAGTTCCCCAGAAACCGTAGCCCGTTCACGAGTTGGCGCATCACTTCTTCGTAGGCCTCGCCGAAGTACAGGTTCAGCGCCAACACGTAGTACACCACAACGTGTGCCGGTAACAACCGGGACCGTTTCTCACGTTTTCCGCATTCGCGGATGACATCGTCAACGATGTCCCGATGGATCAGGCCAGTCAACACACCGATCGCCAGATGGTCGGTCAACCGACCCGGCACCGGAGTGGTACCTCTCGCACCATTCGCCACATCTCAAAGAATATCGAGGGCGACCAATTACTGTGCCTTTTCGACCAGCGACACGCCGTACTGTTTCCTGCAGCGCGACGACGCTGCAGGAAACGGCCCACACCCCTAACTTAGCGGCATTGTCACCTGGGGCCTTCACGGTCTTGATTCCTTGGTTTGGCTGCGGGACCGTGAAGACCCTCAGGGGTCAGCGGCCAGCCAGCCTCTGCCGCCACTTCCCGACGGCGGTCACGGCTAGGGATCCTTGGTCCCCGAGAACTTTGACACTTGAGCCAAGTTCCTGAGAGGGCGTAACGTTCTTCTTGTCCGCTCCCACACAGGCGTTTCGACCGCCTGACCAGCCACGATGGGTGGCACAACGACGGCGACTTGGGCTTAGGTCGCCCGACTCGGCGCAGCGGATGGCGACCGGTCGGCCCCCAGACCGGGAGTCCCTGCGGGAGCTTTGGGCTCAGGAAGCCGCAGTGACTATTTGGCGTGCCCACAGACTTGGCGGTCTGAGGCGCAGCCTCACTAGATGTAGGCGGCAGAATAATTAACCGTAACCACGATTTGGCGTTACCGGCCCAGGCCGGCGGGAACTATGGGAGAAAAGTGGCTCAGGCTGATAAATCTGATCTCATCGAAAAAAACTATACTCACGGTCCGGTAAGTCTGGCACTCACGGTTAATCCAGCCAACCGCCAAGCGACGCTGGAAGTCGCAGTGTCCGGAAATGTCACGGCTAGCGCCACAGTGCAAGAAGGGCGTCCAAGCGACAAGATTGTGAGCCATCAGCTCCTTGATGGAAACCTGACCCTCCGGCTGGAAGCGCACGAAGTGACGATCACCGGGATACTCGAAGACGGCCCGGTTCACTATGAAGTCTCCTTACCTTGAGACATCACCGGTGGATATGCGGTGATCGCTCGTGATTCCCTGGAACTCTGTGGGGGATGGTTGGTGATTTACTACGACACCAACCAGTGGCATTGGATCCGCGATGCCGCCGCTTATCACGACGTCTGCGACACAATCATGCTGCGGGCGTGCTGGCGGGACACCGCTGGCGTGTTTCGCGTCGACTCGCGCTTCGCTGAGGACCGGCTCCGCTTCACTGATCTCACCGCCCTGGGCCACTACCAGCGAGTGTGGGACGGTCGCTCGCCGGAGTGGCAGGCCGACTTCTACGCCGACACCACCGTTCCCCTACCGGCCAACGAGTGGCCGATGGTAGACATCGAGACCGGGGTGTCAGACCCAGCGAGCTTCCTGTTGCGGTGGCTGAGCCGCTACGAGTCCCGTCAGCAGCGCAACGTGGCGGTGTACGCGCCACTGGCGCTGTGGAACACGCTGCTGCCGGTGATCGGAAACCGACTCAAGGTCACCCCCAGCTACTCTCAAGCGCCGTGGTGGGGGCCTTATGACGTCTGGCAGGACTCCCAAACCGCCACTTTCCCTGGCGGTGGTGACGCGGGCGACCGCAACCGCACCGATCTCACCGCAGCGCAGATCCTCGCCCGCACTGGTGGCCGCCCGTTGCCCGCCGCTCGCTGAGCGAGCCCAGGTGCGCCGCGCGCTATCCCGGGCACAAGTGGCGCCCCAAGCCCGTCCGCGCGGGAGTGCTGAGCACTGTCTTCGGACTCAGGCACTGATGCGGGTGACCGTTACTGTGTCACCTAGACGCGCGATACGGTGAGAACGCAAACCGAGACTTTCGAACACCAACCCCTGTGAATCCAGAATCCAGTGACTTCTTGCATGTTTCTACAGGGCACGGACCTTGTCGGCCTGCGGCCCGCGCTGGCCCTGGGTGATCTCGAACTCGACCCGCTGGTTTTCTTCAAGGTTCCTGAAGCCTGATCCTTGGATCGCCGAGAAGTGCACGAACACGTCCGCACCGCCCTCGTCGGGGCTGATGAACCCGAAGCCCTTCTCGCCGTTGAACCACTTCACTGTGCCCTGTGCCACTGTGTTGCCTCCTCGATCATGGCGCATCCCACGCCGTCGTCTCTAAGGCGCAGCGGGGCGCGTATGCGGAGTCTAGTACTCCAGCCGTAGATGGTGATCACGCGAGCTGAGCTTCTCATCGGCGGTAGTGGCTGGCGGGAGCATCGTGTTGGTGGCGGCGCAGTCAGCGTGACTAGGCAAGCGGGTCAGTGAGCCGGCGGGTGGGCTCGGTGATCAACCTGCGAACAGGTGTCGGATCGGAACTGGCCCTTAATCTGCAATTTGGCGTCGCGGTGGCGGGATTTGAACCCTCGGCCTCTTCGTCCCGAACTCTGATTATCGATGGTAGAAAGCAGGACAACGACGACAGAGTCATCGAGCGCCATGACGTGTTGACACGCTTACTACCCGCGGCTCCCCACCGGTACCGGGCGATCATCGCCACCGCGGCTGGGACTGGACTGCGCTGGGGCGAAGCAACTGGACTCTGCACCGATGCGCTCGATCTTGAAATCGGCACCCTGCAGATGATCCGCACCGTGGTCGAGATTAACGGACACACCACATTCAAGCTCTACCCCAAAAGCAGCGCCGGACGCCGCGCCATCCCCTTACCAGACCGGTTACTGCCCATCCTCCGCGACCACACCGCGTGGTACCGCCCCGGTCGCGCCGGGCTGATCTTTCCTAACCAAGTCGGGATGCCGCTGCGACGCGCCTTGTTCGCGCACGTGTCTGGCGCCCCACGCTTGTCCGCGCCGGACTACTCGGCACCATCACCGAAATCAACTCCACCACTGGCGGCCGTAACCAGTACCGCGCCACCTGGACCCGACACTGGAGACACCGCGACCGAGACTTTCCGCACCTACCCGCAGGCGATTAAGCATGTGGCCCGCCACGTTGGGGGCCCTACGGTTTCATGATCTGCGGCATTCCTACGCCACGTGGTGCTGGCGCTGGTGGGCGATACTGGGATCGAACCAGTGACCTCTTCGGTGTGAACGCTGATCGACCGTACGTCCGCGTGCCTGGGAGTGTCGTTGTGTGCCGCTGAGCTGCGACTACACGCCGGTGTGGATCGGCCCGTGCGGACTCGTC
>JBGSWT010000202.1:0-1877 GCA_041751815.1 Pseudonocardiaceae bacterium | reverse complement strand
AACCGGGCCAGGTCCACCGCGGCCTCAGTGTGCCCGGGGCGGCGCAGCACCCCGCCGTCCTTGGCCCGCAGCGGCACCACGTGCCCCGGACGGACGAAGTCGACGGACTTGGCGTCCGGGTCAGCGAGCAGGCGGATCGTGTGGGCCCGGTCCGCCGCCGAGATCCCGGTCGTGACGCCCTCACGAGCATCCACCGTGACGGTGTAGGCGGTGCCCCGCTTGTCCTGGTTAGTGTGATACATCGGCGGCAGTTCCAGCCGATCGCAGTCGTTCCCAGTCAGCGCCACGCAGATGTATCCCGACGTGTACCGGACCATGAACGCCAGCAGTTCGGGCGTAGCTCGCGCCGCGGCAAGGATCAGGTCGCCCTCGTTCTCCCGCTCCTCGTCATCCACCACGATCACCGGGCGCCCGGCGGCCACGTCGGCGATCGCCCGCTCGATACCGGCGAAGGCGCTCTTGGTCATCGTGTCCTCCTCCCCCAGCATCATCCCCCCAAAACATCATGTCGCAGCTCAGCTGCTCCCGGAGCCAAGATGTGGCCAGGCCAACCGCTCGACATACTTCGCGATCACGTCAGCCTCAAGGTTCACCAGCTCACCAGGGCGTCGGGTGCCCAAAGTGGTCAGCGTTTGCGTCGTAGGGATGAGCCCCACGGAGAAGTCGTTGATACCTGCCTCTATCACAGTGAGCGATACCCCGTCGACCGTGATGGACCCCTTCTCGACGACGTAGCGGGTCAACGCGGTAGGCATCCCGATCCGAACCAGCTCCCACGTGGCCGAATCAGTGCGGGACAGCACCGTGCCGGTGCCATCGACGTGACCCTGCACCAGGTGCCCGCCGAGCCGGTCACCCAGCTTCGCCGCCCGCTCCAGGTTCAACCGGTCCCCGGTTCGAGCCGGCCCCAGGCTGGAGCGGCGCAGCGTCTCGCCGATCACGTCGGCGGTGAACACCTCACCGTCGACGTCGACCACGGTCAGGCACACCCCATTGACCGCAATCGAGTCGCCAGGCCGGGCATCAGAGGTGACAAGTGGGCCATGGATGACGAATTGTGCGGCGTCGGACCGATCGTCGCGACCCACCAGCTTCCCGAGCTCCTCGACGATGCCGGTGAACACAGCTCAGCCCCTCCGGGCGGTGCACTTCACCGGTTGCCGTGTGACCGAGCCTGGCCCCGCAGCAACTCGATGGCGCGCGCTGGGTCATCAGCCCCGTACACCGCCGAGCCGGCGACGAAACAGTCCACCCCGGCCTCCGCGGCGGCCTCGATGGTGTCGGCGCTGATCCCTCCGTCGATCTCTATCAGCACGGTGAGGTGTCCGGTGTCCACCAACCGCCGGGCGGTGCGCACCTTGTCCAGCACCTCGGGAATGAACGACTGCCCACCGAAGCCGGGCTCCACGCTCATCACCAGCAGCGTGTCGTAGTGCCGAAGCACCTCCACCCAGGGCTCAAGCGGAGTCTTGGGCTTCACCGACAGGCCGGCCTTGGCCCCGGCCGCGCGCAGGTCCTTTGCCAGCTTCACCGGGTCCCGCGCGGCCTCGGCGTGCACGGTGACGTTGTGTGAGCCCGCTTCGGCGTAGCCGATCGCCCACCGATCCGGGTCTTCGATCATGAGGTGGCAGTCCATCGGGATGTCGGTGTACTTCATCAGGCTCTCCACCACGGGAAGGCCCAGCGTGAGGTTGGGCACGAAATGCCCGTCCATCACGTCGACGTGCAGCCAGTCGGCACCCGGTACGGCGTTGACTTCGTCCGCCAGCCGGGCGAAGTCGGCGGACAAGATGGACGGCGCGATCATCGGCTGGTGTGCCACAGGATGCACGGTAGCGCCTTGTGAGTGGGAAACAGTGTTATAACACTGTTTCCCA
>JBGSWT010000201.1:0-4641 GCA_041751815.1 Pseudonocardiaceae bacterium | reverse complement strand
GAATCGGGCAGTCGGCGCGCCCGCAGTCCATCTCGCGCTGGTTGCGGACCTGCTGGCGGCCGGTGCTCGCCACCTGAAACGCTGCCTCGGCGACCCATTCGGCGTGATGCTGGGCGTCGCCGTCCCAGGCCAGCATCACGCTTTCGTCGTTGGTCAGCGCGACGGCTGCACAGTTCACCAATGCCCGCAGATGCGGCGCTGCGGCGGTCGCCGAGCTGGCCGACAGCCCATGCCGCAGCGTCGGCGAGGCCTGCGACATGGTGTGCAGCGCGGTGTAGGTGGCACGGTCGGCGTCGGTACCGAACTTGCCCCGGGTCTGCACCCAGTACGTCAACCCCGCAGCGCCCACCGCGGAGAACAGCACGGCGAGCACCACCCACACGGTCACGGATCCATCGTCGCGGTCCCGTCATCCGCTGGCAACGTTGACTCGCCACCCGGACGGCGAGGGTTTCGGTTTCCCAGCACGCCGGGTATGGCATGGGTACGGGTAGTTCGATGCCCGGGTTCCGCGCTACCCGAGGCTCCGAGGGTTCTGCCAGTAGCCCCCGGGGCCGCGGATCACGGGCTGGCGACCTCGGGCCGGTTGACACCGGCAGCGATCAAGCCGGCCGCTGTGTCGGGCGCGTAACCTGCTTGGATCCATCGTGCGGCGAGCACCATGGGATGATCCACTTTCTCGTCCACGGTGTCGGCGAGCATCAGCGCCAGCGCGATCACCTCGGGACTGCGCGTGACGTAGCCGATCAGCCGACGGCTGCGGGCACGGGGCGCCGACTCCACCGCTTCGACCGGATCGTCCGGGAACAGCAGCAGGCCATGCTCACCGAGAAGGTCAGCGGTCTGGCGTTCCGGTGTTGGCAGCCTGGTCGGTACTCCCGAGCAGATCCACTCCACCACCGGACCGGTCAGCGCTGTGTGCTGCACTGACCGCAGCTCTACCGTCCATGTTGCCCCCACCGAACAGCACCACGAGGCGGCGAGTACGCAGCTGCCAGTGGCGTCCTCATCAGCCGAGCGATCGGCAGGGTGCAGGGTCGACGCATCGGTCTGAGACCTGCTTGTCAGGGTCGAAGCATCAGTCCGAACCACGGCACGAATCGAACTCCGGTAGGGCACAGCGCACCACCGCCGGAAGGGGGAATCGATTTCTCGTTCCCCCTGACGTCGTCAGCGTGGTACCGCTCAGCGAAGCAATCGGGACAGTCTGCGATCGGCCAGTGGCTTGCCTCCCGTCTGGCAGGTCGGGCAGTACTGGAACGCGCGGTCGGCGAAAGACACCTCGCGGACGGTGTCACCGCATACCGGGCAGGGCAGCCCAGCGCGGGCGTGCACCGCCAGACCGGCCCGCTTCTCGCCCTTGAGCCGTGCGGCGTCCTGGCCGACGGAACGTTGCACCGCGTCGTGCAACACCCGCTGTAGCGCATCGTGTAGCCGGTCCAGTGCGTCGTCGGACAACCGCCCCGCGGTGGCGTAAGGCGACAGCCTCGCGGCGTGCAGCACCTCATCGGAGTAGGCATTGCCGACGCCGGCGATCAACGCCTGGTCGGTCAGCGCGGTCTTGAGCCGCTCGGTACGTCCGCGTAGCAGCTCGGCGAGCTCGTCGCGGGACAGCGCCAGGGCATCCGGGCCGAGCCGGACAATGCCCGGCACCTCGGCTACCTCATCGACCACATACACCGCCAGCCGCTTCTGGGTCCCCGCTTCGGTGAGGTCGAAGCCCGCGCCTGAACTGAGGTGCACTCGCAGCGCGATCGGGCCCTTGCCTGGGCGGGGCGCGGTCGGGGCCAGGGAATCGGACCAGCGCAACCAACCTGCTCGCGCCAGGTGCGTCACCAACGCCGGCCCGTCGGTGTGCAGCGCGAGGAACTTGCCGTGCCTGCTGGCCGTGGTCACGTAGCGGCCGTGCAGTGCGCTCGTGGGCGGCTGCACAGTCTTGAGGACCGTGAGGGAGGCGACATCAACACGAGTCACGGTCGCCCCGACGGCGTGTTCGCGCAGGTGGTGCGCCAGTGCTTCAACCTCCGGCAACTCTGGCATGGCTCCAGTGTGCACTTCTTGCGGCCCACTTGTGGGCCCAACGATGGTCCAGCGGCACGATCACGTGACCTGCCGAAGCATCCCCGTGCCATCGTCGGGGATGGCCCGCGCCCTGAGAGACTGGACGACTCCACGAGTGTCCTGCCGGGCCGCCATCACGCCGTGCACGGTGCCTACCCAGTGCTCGCCCGCGGTATCGGCCGGCTCAGGCGTCCTTGCCACGATGGTCCATGGTCGCCGCAGCGCCCACTGCATCGGCAGCACCATCAGCGCCAGCAGAAACAACAGCACCAACCACGGCGGTACAACCACCCCCGCCGGGGTCCAGAAAAGCACAAAAAGGCTGAAAGCGACGACTACCCCCAACATCGCCACACCGGAGACGTAACCGGCGGCCATGTCGTGCTCGAACTGCTCCGCCGTTGCCGGCTGGGACCAGTTGATCGTGCTCTGTACCGTCCAGCTGCGCCCGTCGGCGCCTACCACCGCCCGCCTCATGTCCGACCACCCATGCCTTGATCAAGCCCGTCTTGGCCAACCCAGCGTAACGCCGAGTTGCTGACAGGCATGGGATGCTGGCGACGATGACCCAACCTCGCTCGTTCACCCGTCGCCGGGAGGAGTTCAGCTGCCTGCAGTGCGGCACGCTGGTGTGCGGCAGCGGCTACACCAACCATTGCCCGCGGTGCCTGTGGTCGCGACACGTCGACGTCAACCCGGGTGATCGGGCCGCCGAGTGTGGCGCAGCGATGGAGCCGGTCGGGGCACTATACGAGCGTGGTGAGACTGTCCTGGTGCACCGATGCATGGCGTGTGGGCACAGCCGGCGCAACCGCAGCGCAGTTGACGATGATTCCGACGCGCTGCTGGCGCTGTTCGGCCGGCCGGTGCCCGACCCGCCACGCTGAGTCACTCACAAAGGCGCTGTCACCGAAAGGCGAAAGCGATCAGCAGGTTTGGTCGTTGTTGATGCAGTCCGCCATCTGCTTGATCAGCGCTTCCGGCATGATCGCCATGAAATCGCCATGGTCCGTGATTGCCTGGTGTCGCTGCTCGGGGAAGGAATCCAAGGCGAATTCTCGCCCGCCTGGCTGATCGTAGGTCAGCGTCATCCGCAGTTGCGGGATGGCCACCGTCCCGCTTCTGCATGCCCCGTCACGCCGCGGGAACACGACGTGGGCTCGGTGATCTTCCGAGTCGAGATTGTTTCCGTCCCAGCAACTGGGGAAGTCCAGTATGCGCACCAGCTGGCTGTCCTGTGGGCACTGCGGGTACTTGGTGGTGGTGCGGTCCTCGAATCCGGTGCAGGTCCACGCCGCGTTGGCGTCGTCACCGTCGTTGGTCGCGGCTTTGGCGTCCCCGGTGATGATGGACAGGTCGTCGGGCAGGGGAGTCACCTGGCTGGTCGGGTTGCCACGGAACTGTAGTTGCGCCGAAGCGGGCCGGAGGATCTCGCCGAAGTTGCCATCCAGCCCGCCGCCGTCGACCAGGGCATCGGGGCCCTTCGCATCGGTGTTGCGCAGCACGGGCCAGAAGTAGGTCGACCGGTCACCGTTGCTACAGGTGGTTGCGGCGTCGTGCAGGCTCTCGTCGGTGGAGAACGCATTGGTCGAAAGGTTGCCCACGTAGTCGTGGACGTGCTGCGCGCCGTTGCGCTTTCCCGGCGCCACCATGAAGTTGTCGGAGTTGCGGTGTCCCTCGGAGTTTGTGCCACAGGGGCTGGTGAAGGTGCCGGTGGAGCCGTTGCGCCGGACTTCGATTTGCTTGACGTTGGACCGCACCTCCTCGATGTTCACGAAGTCTCTCCGGGCTGGCCCACCGGCATTTTCTCGGCCCGGGAACTCCACGTCGGCATTCTTTTTGTCGTTCTTCTTGTCATTCTTCTTGCTGTCCTTTTTCTTGCCGCGCTCCTTTCTGTTGTTTCGCTCGCCGTCGGAGTCACCACGAGGGTCCTTGTCGCTGTTCGAGGCAGCCCGTGCTCCGTCATCGGCGCTGCCGGCATCGTCGGTGCAGCCCGAACGGCCGCCCCGCCCGCCCTCGCCCAGCAAATCGTCCAGGGGGATCACCTGGTCAGCGCGACAGCCGGCTGTCGAGTCCGCACCTTTGCTGGCTCTCGACTCGGCGTCAGCGGTGCCGGTGACTGCCACGATCCCGCCGGAGGCGAGCAGAGTGAACGCCGCTGCCATCAGGGCTACGGGAGTGCCGCGCCTGTGCTTTCCACGTGCCATCGCCAGTCTCATTCCGGGGTTGTTGAGGGTGTTGTGGGAACGGATCAGGGTTCACCAGCGCTGGGCGGCGTGCCGTGGCCGGCTGGTGTGGTCGAACGCGTGCTGCAGGCGGGGACGATTCCGTCGGGTTCGCAACACGGTGGTGCCCAGCAAGGACAGCAAGCCGATGATGGCCAGCAGCGCGGCGGCATAGACCAGACCGGCGATCATGGCATTCGCACCATTGGCTGGGGTGACGTTGGCTACCTGACCGAGGTGCTGGCTGTGGTCGACAGCCGCGGGTGCCACCGCCGCCGGTGTAGACGCGGCTGCGGCCGGAGGTGGCGTGGCGGCCAGGGGTGCTGCGGCGGCCGGGGGTGCTGCGGCGGCTGCG
>JBGSWT010000200.1:0-2773 GCA_041751815.1 Pseudonocardiaceae bacterium | reverse complement strand
CTCCACGTCACGCCCGTCGAGCGGCATGAGGTAGATCGTTCCGTCGTCCTGACCGTGGTCCCAGTGGAAGGTGATGACCAGCGTGGTGCCGACCGCGGCCGCATCGATCAGGCGCAGGCTGCGGTAGGGCTCGAACATCTGTTCGCGGGGCAGCGCGACGGCACGCGAGCCGTCGGCCAGCTCCACCACCGTCGGCTCGCTGATCCCAGGGTCGAGCCGCTCCGGGGAGTAGGTCTCGCGCACGAGTCCGGCGAGCGCTCTCACCTGGTCGACGTCCACCGACGGAGGCTAACAGCGACCGCCGCACCACGATCGATCATCGCAACGAGTCGTTGACCCAGTCCGGGCACTTGTTCTCGGGGTTGGCGTTCGCCGGGATCTTGCAGTAAGCGGTCACGACGCCGAACGGTTCCGGATCCGGAGCGTCGTTCGACCGCGAACGGTCGACCTCCACCCAGATGGCCATGACGCCGCGACCTTCGACCCGGAGCTCCGCGATGTACCGGACGCGTCCCCGCGGTGCGCTGATCGGGTGAGCGCTGCTGACGACCCGCTCGATCGCGATGTCGCTGACGTTGTGATCCTGCAGCGCGTGCAGCCAGCCGAACGCGCTCGGGCCGGCACCGTCCGACCGGCCCTGACGGAGGATGACGACGTTGCTCAGCGGATCGACAACGGCGGAGTAGCAACGATACGGCGCCTTGTCGCCCTGGTATCTGGAGCCGTCTCCCGTCGCACCGGGACAGTCCACGAAGCGCGCCGGCCCCACCGGTACGTCGGCCTGGGCCGATCCCACCGCCATGACAATGACCAGCAGGATGGTCATCACAACGGTTCCGACGCGACGAACTGACATTGCCGCCTCCGCAGAGTAACGCAGCTGAAGGGTACCGTACCGAAGCAACGATCCCGGGCGCACCGGGTAGCGGTGGGAGCCAAGCTCCACGAAAGGAGGTACGACGGTGGACGTTGAGGCAGCGCGCACGATCGGTTGGCGGTTGCGGCGGATCCGTGACTCCCGGGAGAAGTCGCTGCGGGTGATCGCCGGGCTGGCTGGAATGAGCGCAACGACGCTGCACCGCATCGAGCACGGGCAGCATGCCGTGACCCTCTCAGAGATCGTGGCCCTGGCCGGCGCGCTACAGGTCCCTCCGAGTGAGCTGACCAGGCTACCGGTACCCGCACCGGCCAACGGACACACCGACTCCACCACCGAAGCGGTGCGCCTGGCCCTGGACGCGATCGAGGTCGGCCGCCCGGACGGGCTGGTGCTGCCCGTAACCGTGCTGAGGGATCAGGTGGTCCGGATCCATGCCCAGCGGCGAGCCTGCCGGTTCGCTGCGGTAGCCACCGATCTGCCTGGGCTTATGCGCAACGTGCATACCGCGCTGGCCACCGGCGCAGACCACGGTGAGTTGCTCGACCTAGCCGTGTACCTGCATGTGCACGTCACCCGGCTGTGGCTGGCCCACGCGGTTGCGCCCACCGACCTGGTCCGCCGGACCGCGTTCCTGGCACAACGCCTGGCCAGAGAGCGCGGCGAGATCATCACGCTTGGCGTGGCCGGGTTCGGTGTGACTGACGTGCTGCTGGCCGGCGGAGCGTTCCAGACCGGGCAGGCCACACTCGACTCGATCACCCAGCCGCCGGCGACAGCCGACACCGCCGGGCTGGTGTGCAATCTCCTCCTGTGTCATGCCGAAGCCGCCGTACTGGACGGCCGTCCGGACGATGCGAGCGCCCCGATGGAGACCGCTGCGGAGCTGGCCGAGCGGTTCGGCGCAACCAGCGAAACCGATTCGGTGGGGTTCGTGCACGCACCGGCTGACGTGGGGCTGCACCGGATGAAAATCGCGCTCGAAACCGATGAACCCGACCGCGCGGTGAGCATCGCCCACGACGTGGACCCCGAACGGCACCCCTTCCCGGTGGGCAGGGCCCAATACTGGCGCAACCACGGCCGCGCGCTCGCCTGCCTGCGGGGCCGCCGTGACGACGCTGTGCGGGCACTGCGCACAGCGGAGGACATCTTCCCCGCCGTCGTGCTCCGAGACCCGATGGTCCACGAGGTCATCACCACGTTGCTCCCCGACGCACGCCAAGACGCCATGGGCACGGAGTTGCGCGGACTGGCCTACCGGGCCGGCCTGCTGGTGTAGCCAACAATTCGCATGCACAGTTGAAAGACATGTGACCTCTATACCGGCCCAGGGTACGGCGATAACTGCACAGGCTTCGTACTGTAAGCCCCACCGAAGCGCTCGTGTCAGCCCGGTCTCGGGAGTACCGGCAGTCAGCGAAAATTAGACATAGACGGAACGTCTTGGACCAGCTCTCCATGGCAAACTGAACGACTCGCCATCTCTCCACATCAAGCCGTGCAGCAGACGGCGACGACGAGTCCACCCAACGACCGCTCTTAGATCTTCCCGCCCTGTAGCCGGAGCAAAGACTTCAGTCACCTCAAACCCGAACCCCCCACCGTGCACCTGTTGTAAAGCCGACCGGTCGTTTCCTTACGACGAGTGGAGAAAAAGGCGCACGAAACGCTCTGGCCTGCGAAAAAAATAGGGCGTGAAACCTCTCGATAGTCGACCGGTCAGGGAAGCAGGTAGCGCATCCCGCGGCGATGGCCGGTGGTGGTGAGCCGGCCATCGGCCACCAGGTGCTGCGCGAGGGTGCGGGCGCCGGGGGCGTCGAGGCTGGTGAGATTGCGGATCTGCTCGTTGGACAGCGGACCGCTCGCGCCGCGGTGAGCAAGATCGGAAGAGCA
>JBGSWT010000199.1:0-2303 GCA_041751815.1 Pseudonocardiaceae bacterium | reverse complement strand
CCGATCTAGGCTCGGCGCTGTCTGGAGTCCCACCGTCGAGCACTCACGGCGGCCCCGATCCCGTCGTCGAAGGGCGCAAGTGCCGCCAGCGCCGTCGGTACCGCACCGCGATCGAGGCGGTGCGCGAGCGTGACGTGCGGGGACCACGCTCCGGGCCGGAGGTTCTCGGTGAGGATAGAACTGCGGAGCTCCCGCGCCACGGCCGCGTGCACGTTCAGCAGGAGGTGTGACGCGACCACGGTGCGGACCAGGACATAGGGACCCGACCCGAAGATCAGCAGGCCGCCCAGTCGCACCGGTATCGGCAGGGTGAGTGCCGATGGCAGCGCCTCCTCGACGGGCGTCGGCAGCTCGTCATCGGTGATTGCGAGCGTGATGTGCGGTGCGTTGGACTCGCCGGTGTGACGAGCCTGGCTGGGCAGGCCCGCTGCCAGTAGTGCCTGCCACTGCCGGCGCACGGCGGCGTCGAGGGCGGGGTCGAGCAGCAGTTCCACGGTTTGCACCACGTGACGATGGTTACCGACGTCCCGGACGCCGGCGAGGCGACCCGGCCGCGCGTCGTTGAATCATTCGATGAGGTGAGCTCGGGCTTCGACCAGGTGCACGGGCACGCTGGGGGTGGTGGCAGTGGCGGTGCCGGGGATGGGTTGCCATGTGGCGCCGCCGTCCACTGAGAACTCACCGGTATAGCTGGTGATCAAGGTGACGTTGACGTCCCCGGTCGTGGTGTAGACGTGGCTGACGGTCTCGTCGGGGTAGGGGGCGCCGGGGTCGGTGGTGGTCACGGGGTCATTGCCGTCGCCGAAATCCCAGGTGTAGCTGGTGGGGGTGGCGCGGACGGCGACGGTTTGGCCCAGGACATCGGGGGTCCAGGCTTGAGCCGCGGACTGGGCGTAGACGATGAGTGGCATCTGCACCAGAGCCTTGCCGGACGCCGGCTGGATGAAGGCGACGGCGGGGGCGACCAGACCTTGGAAGACGTCGACCATGACGGTCCCGTCGATGACAGGAGTGACGACTTCGTCGGCTGCGGGTGGGTAGCAACCGGGGGGTTCGAATGCCCACTCACTCAATGGTGGGGTGACGCCGCCCGCGGGCACGACCACCGATGCCCGGGTCGATCGGATCTCGCCCTCGGGGCACGGCGTTGCGGCGCAGGTGTCCACGCCCACAGACCCGGTCGCGCTGACGCAGCCGGGGATGTAGCGAGCCACCACACGAGGGCCGCCCCCCGTCGTGGCCGCTGATGTGCCCGGGCCCACCGTCAGAGCTCCGGGCGCTTCTTGACGACCCGTGATGCTGGGGCCGCCGGTTGTCATCTGTCCACTCAAAGTGGGAAGTGGTTCCTCCGGGCGCAGCGAACTCAGCAAAGCCAGAACTAATACGCTGGCTCGATAGGCATTGACCATTTCTATATGCCCTCGTTACCAATCTCTGTTACGGACCACTGGTCGCTCCATTGCAGACCCGCCAGGCCCGATCTGGGTGTTGGCTCAGCCGGCGCCTCATATAGAGTGCCACCCTGTGCATCAATAGCGCGGGTCACTTCTGAGGTGCCTTTGAACGAAATGACGGTATAACCATTTTCATCCACGGGTCCCGGGACAACTTCCATGAAAACTGTTGGCCCGTCGCGCTCGATGCGTCCACCGGCGTCATAGATCGGCCTGATCCTCTGAATGGCATTCGTGCAGAACTCGCAAGATGCCTCGGAGTTGTCGCTGACGAGTTGGGTTTCGCCCGTGAGTTCGACGTAGTTGTACATGTCGACCCACCACTGCAGGAACGCGACTGCCCCCTCAGGTGTCTGCGCCATGGCTTCGGGAGGCACAGGCCGCAACGTGGGGGCGGGTGTCGTCGTCGGTGCCGCCAAGGTGGTCAGGAGCATGGCCGTGGTATTTGTGTCGGCCTGCGTCGGGGGCGTGAAGGTGGGACCGTCGCTGCTGCCGTCATTGGTGCACCCGGTCGAGCCTGCGATGACCAGACTGATGGCAGCAGCCGTGAGTGCCCGCCCCAATGCGTGTCTCGGCCTAGCTGGTGTCCGCCCCAGCCACCTGGCTGCAAGTGCGTTCCGCCCCATGTGTGCAGCCTGGCACGACCGGCCTGCTCGACGCAGAACGAGGGCGGGGGGCTGTTGAGGACGGCCCGTCGACCAGGTCATGCCCGTCGTTCCACTTGTCCACAGGTTGGCTGATCGCGCGGGCGGGGAGGGGGCGGCAGCGTCCAGTGTGGTCCCGTGACCACGTCGACGGCTGCGCTGACGGGCCGGCTGGAGGGCCCGGCGCTGGATGGCGCGGCGGTCG
>JBGSWT010000198.1:0-3680 GCA_041751815.1 Pseudonocardiaceae bacterium | reverse complement strand
GCGCCGGTGGCCGCGCAGCACAGCACTGGCGAGCGCCAGCGCGACACTCAGGAAGGCCGGGCCGTAGGGGTAGTCCAGCGCGTAGTAGGCCACCGTCACGGTGAGCACCACACCGAGCGCGAGCACCGGGTAGCGACGGCGGGCCAGCAGCGCGACGGGGCCGGCGACGAGCAGTGCGAACGCCAGCGGGTTCAGCGGGGTGTGCTCGGGCTGGTTGAACCCCGCGAAGCGGGTGCCCTGGACCTGCGCCAGGGCGATCACCAGCGGCAGCACGAACACCGGCAGGCGCCGCAACAGGCCGCCACTCACCGGGCTCCCGAGGTCCGCTCGCACCATGCGGTCAACGGTAGTCAGCACCCCCTGCGGGGGCATCGATCAGCGGACGTACCGGTCGATACCGCATGGGGAGTACCACTTCTGGTTGGCGTGTCCGCGCCCTGTGTCCGGTATGTCGGCCCGCGGTGTACGGCGCTACCGGGACATGGCAGTGGATGGCTGCGGCTCTGGGAGATCCGACCGTGCATGGGAGGGTGACACGCCATGCATGAGAGCCGGACACACCGGGCAGGGGAGCCGGACACGCCGGGTTACAGGCGGCGGTAGAGATCGAGGTGTTGCCGCGCGGCCGCCGCCCAGGTGTGGCGCGCGGCAAGTGCCCAACCAGCTTCTCGAGTGCCCGGATCGTGCTCGGCGAGTCCGGCTAGCAGCTGCGCGGCTAGCTCTGCTGGATCGCCGGCAAATCGGGCGGCGCCGGAGAAGATCTCGCGGAGCACCGGCAGGTCCGACACGACCAATGGCACTCCCGCGGCCAGTGCCTCCATAGCGGCCAGCCCGAACCCTTCCTTGATGGACGGAAAGGCGAAGACGCCCGCGGCGGCCACGAGTGCCGGAAGCTCGTCATGCGCCACCGGTCCGAGCACCACCGGTTCGACCCCGAGTGCTTCGGCCCGTTGCTCCCACTGTGCCCGGTAGTCCCGGTAGTCGAACAAGGTTTCCCCGCCGGCGATCACCAGCCGCACATCGGGCCGGTGCTTGCGTACCGCGGCGTATGCCTCGAGTAGCTCCAGCGATCCCTTGCGTGGCTCGATCCCGCCGACGGCCAGCACGTACCGGCCCAAGCGAGACCGCCACACCTGCCGGGCAGCGGCTCCAGCCGGACCTGCGGCGCGATTGAATCGTTGAGCGTCCACACCGTTGGGGATCACCTCAGCTGTGATTCCCCACCCGTCGAGCAATTCAGCAGCCACGGCGGCGGACACGCACACATGAGCGAAAGGATCAGTGATGGCGCGCTCGTGGCAGGCGGCCAGCTCGGGCGTGTTGAAGTTGTCGATGTGGTGCACCGTGCGGATGCAGTGGCCGACGGCGTTGGCACTGATGCAGTCCTGCGCGTGCGCTACGTCATAGCCGGTCGGATCGAAGGCACTGGCCAGCACCTCTATGGAGCGCAGGATGCGGGGCCCGACTGCTTCCCCAGTGACATCGGGAAACGGCACGATCCGCACTTCTACCCTCGGGTCGACGGGCCGGAAGAACGTGCAGTCCCCGCCCCGGGCCAGTGTCCACACCGTTACCCGCTGAACCGCCTCGGCGAGTGCTTCCGCCAACGACAGGGTGTGCACCACGCTGCCCCGCGGTCTTGTGGAATAGCTAAGCAGCGCTACGGACAGTCGCTCACGAGTCGGTAGGCGCTGGGTTTGCGCTCGTGAAGGTGCTGGAGTACCCGCTGAGCCTTGGTGATCTCTGCCGCGACGTCCAGCTCAGCTGTCGCGATGCCGGCCTTGGACCAGGTGCGGGCGAGGATCTCTCCGCCTGGCCCGACTACCTTGGCCTGTCCGAGGAAGCGCAGGGCACCCAGCACGCCGGTTTGGTTGGAGGAGACCAGCACAACCTGGTTCTCCGCCGCTCTGGCTTGGTCGTAGAGGTCGAACAGGCGGGCTTGGCGGTCCTGCGTCATCCGGGGTGCGCGGTTGGTGAGGCTGGCCGGCCAGGCGGACAGGCAGGCCAACACTTCGGCTCCATCCAGCGCGAGGGTGCGGGCAGATTCCGGGAAGGTCTTGTCGTAATCGATCAACATGCCGATCCGGCCAGCTGGAGTGTCGAACGCGGAGAAACACTCACCTGCCGAGTACGCGATTGATTCGCCGGCCGGCTGATGCACCTTGCGATGGCTGCCCAGTATCCCGTCGCCATGCACGCACAGCGCGGTGTTGAAGCGCTGGTCCCCTTCGGCTTCGCAGAAGCCGAAGCACACCCCCATCGCGGCAGCCAGCACTGCGACCTTGCGGACGTGCGGGTCATCGAGCGGCAGCGCGGGCGGCAAGGTGTCCGGATTGGGCGAGCGCAGGTCGTCGAGAGACCCGCCGAGCGCGGCGTCCGGGAGCACCAGCAGCCCCACCCCCAACTGGCGGGCGTGCTCGATCAACGTGGCGATCCGTTGCAGGTCGAAGTCGAGATCGCGGCCGAATCTTGCGGCCACGGCGCCGATCTGTATCCCGGTCACCGGACAGCAGGGGTCAGCCGCTCGGTGAGCTGGTTCCCGCTCAATCCGGCATAAGCATCTGGCCGGCGGTCGCGCAGGTGCGCCATCGACCGGCGGGCCGTGTCCAGTGCAAGCTGGACGTCCAGCTCGGCGACCGCCAGGCCCGCGGCCACCCCGGTATCGGCCAGAATCTCACCGCCGGGGTCGACGACCTTGGCGCTGGCCACGAACCGCAGGGACCCGAACTGCCCGGACTGGTTAGCCGACAGCCAGACGATCTGGTTCTCCAGCGCCCGGGTCCGGTCGAACAGGTCGAAACGGCGCTTCCAGCGGTCCTGTTCCAGGTCGGGGGAGGGATTCGTGCTGCTGGCCGGCCACGCCGACAGGCATAGCACGATGCGGGCCCCGTCCAGCGCCAGCGCCCGGGCCGACTCGGGGAACGCCTTGTCGTAGCAGATCATCATGCCGAGCCTGCCCACCGGTGTATCGAAGGCAGCGAAGCGGTCGCCCGCGGCGTAGCTGGCGTGTTCGCGAAGCGGCTGGTGCACCTTGCGGTGGTGACCCAGGATGCCGTCTCCGGTGACGCACACGGCGCTGTTGAACAGCCGGTCCCCACCATCCTCGCAGTAGCCCACCGCGACGACCATCTCCCCGGCGAGCTGGGCCAGTTGGCGGATCTCGGGCCCGTCCGGGGCAAGCGCAGGTGGCGCACCAGCGTCACCTGTCAGGTTCACCAGGTAACCGCCCAAGGCAGCCTCGGGCAATGCCAGCAGGCGCACACCGCGGGCTCGGGCGGTCGCAATGAGCTGCTCGATCCGGGCGAAGTCAGCCTCCAGATCGCGGTCGAAGCTCGCTGCCACCGCGGCCATTCGCAAGGTGCTCATGCCGGCCCCAACCCCGTCGCCGCGCCGGCGAGCGCCTCAGTGAGTTCCCCATCGGGCCAGCGCAGCGCCACCCCACGACCAGGCAGCAGCTCGCCACAGTCGGCACTGACCGCTGGCGTCGCCGGCAGCGGTGGGCGACCGGGCGCGTCAGCGGTGAGCATTCCGAACCCCGGGAAGCAGGTGAGCCAGTCACCGACGGTGGCAGTCGCTGGTCTCGGTACCGCCGCCACGTCAAGCACCGCCCGGCAGCCACTGGCTTCGGCCAGCATGCCGAGTGTGCCGGCGATCCCGGCCATCGAAACATCCTTGGCGGC
>JBGSWT010000197.1:0-3199 GCA_041751815.1 Pseudonocardiaceae bacterium | reverse complement strand
TTGCGGACGCGAAGACCGGCCCAGGCCAGGTGCACGTGCGCGTCAACGAAGCCGGGCAGCACGATGGCGCCCTGCAGGTCGACCACCCGAGCCGCCGGCAGCATGGTGGCGGCGTCATCAAGCGCGACAACGCGGCCCCGCCAGATGCCGACCTGGTGTGCCACCGGATGGCGCGGGTCCATGGTGTGAACGGTCGCGCCGACCAGCCGGAGATCCAGCACCGTCAGCGCCGGTCAGTCTCGCGCATATGAGGTCAGGTACCCGCCCATACGCCTGAAGTACTCTGCAGTGGTGAACTCCGCACCGTCGTCGGTGCGAACGCGCTCGATCAGCAGCCCGGGGCAGCGCCCGCGCCGGGCGTCGGCACCGGCAACGATGACCACTCCGGTTCCTCGACGGATGACGATCCGGCCCGGTGTCCCACCGATCGCATCCTTGGTCACCGACGCCTTCACGACCCGCAGCCGCTCGGTGCCATGGAAGCAATAGGCGTTGGGGTACGGATCGAGCTGCGCGCGCACGAGGTTGAAGATGTCACGCGCTGTCCACATCCAGTCGATCCGGTTGTCCTCGTCGCAGCGGCGGTGAAAGTACGACGCGGCGTGCCGGTCTTGGGGTGTCCAGTCGGTACGGCCCGACGCGATGAGCGCCAGTGCGTCGATTGTGATTGGTCCGAACATCGCCAGTGTCCGGTCGAACAGATCGGCGATCGTGTCGTCGTCGGTGACCGGGGTGCGCCGCTGTAACACGATGTCGCCGGCGTCGAATTCGGTGTTCATCATGTGCGCGGTGACACCGACTTCGGGTTCGTCGTTGATCAGTGCCCAGTTCAGTGGGGCGAAGCCGGCGTAGGCGGGCAGCAGTGCGTCGTGCACGTTGAGCGTGCCAAGTCGCGGGATGGAAAAGATCTCCGGTGGCAGCCAGGTCCGCCAGTTCGACACCACCATGACGTCCGCTTCGGCCGCAGTGATCGCCTCGCGGACCTCGATGTCGTCCGCCCGGTTGCGGACTAGCAGCGAGATGCCGTGGTGGGTGGCGAACTCGGCCACTGACTCGTTGAAGATCTTCTCGTAGGCGTCGTCGCTGTCCGGGTGAGTGATAATTAAGGGAATCTCGTAGCCAGCTCCCACAATCGCCTCGATCGTGCGCCGGCCCCATGTCATGTATCCAAAAGTGACGACGCGCATGCAGGTTCCTCCTCAGTCCCTGATATGGCCCGAGTAAGGATAGCCTTACTGACATGAGCGTGGGTGAGATGAGGGAGATCGGTGCTACGCGGCTCGGTTGGCACCTACCGGCGTCACGTCGGGGAGTGTGGAAAGGGTTGAGGTATGGGTGAGCCCATGATCGAGATGACGGACATCGTCAAACGCTTCGGTGCCACAGTCGCCCTTGACGGGCTGTCGCTGCGGGTCGAAGCCGGGAACATCGTGGGGCTGCTCGGCCCGAACGGTGCCGGCAAGACCACCACGATCGAGGTGCTGTCTACCCTTACCCGCCCGGACCAGGGCACGGCGCGAGTCGCTGGCTACGACGTGCGTTCCGAGGCGGGCGCGGTGCGTTCTGTCATCGGTCTGACCGGGCAGTTCGCCACACTTGAGGCCAACATGACGGCACGTGAGAACCTCGTGCTGTTCGGTCGGTTGCTCAAGCTCGGCAAGGCCGGCGCCCGGGCGCGGGCCGCCGAGTTGCTGACCCGGTTCGATCTGAACGAGGTGGCCCACCGCCGGGTCACGACGTTGTCCGGCGGTACCCGACGTCGGCTCGACCTCGCGGTGTCGATGCTCGCCGAACCCGCGGTGCTGTTCCTGGACGAACCCACGACCGGCCTTGATCCACGGAGCCGCATGGCGCTCTGGGCGACGGTCCGCGAGCTGCGTGATCAGGGCACGACAATCCTGCTGACCACCCAACAGCTCGAGGAAGCGGACACGCTCGCCGATCGGATCGTGGTGATCGACCACGGGCGCGTGATCGCCGAAGGCACCGCTGCCATGCTCAAGGAGCGAGTAGGCGGTGCGGTCTGCCATGTCGTCGTCAGCGACATGGCCCGAGACCGCGCGGTCGTGGCGCTCGCGCCTCTGGGCGACGTCTCGTGTACCGAGTCCGGACTCACGATCCCTGCGGAAGGCCCGGCCACCCTCACCGAGGTGGTCCGCCGACTGGATGCGGCAGACGTCCACGTCGACGACCTCGCACTGCGCCGCCCCACGCTGGACGACGTGTTCCTCGCCCTCACCGGCCACGCGGCTGAGGCAGCCTCACCTGGTTCCGTGGATCCGCGCAAGCCAGTGGCCTCCGGCTCAGGAAGATAGGCCGGTGACGCCCGGCAGGGTGGCCACTGCGTCGACCGTGCGGCTGCCCCGGCCGTCTCTGGCACTGGACAGCGTGCTGCTCTGCGGCCGGCACCTGCGCCTGATGGGCCGCCGTCCGGCATCGCTGGCGGAAGTCATCGTGCTGCCGCTGGCGTTCACGCTGTTGTTCTTTACGGTCTTCCAACGCACAATGGCCCGCGTCGGTATCGACTACGCCCAATACCTCATTCCCGCTGTGATCGTCCAGGCAGTATTCTTCATTGCATTGTCCACTGCCGTGCACGCGGCCGAGGACGCTCAGCGTGGGCTGCTGCAGCGCCTGCGCTGCCTGCCCGTCGCCCGAACGGCGCCGTCCACCGGGTTGCTGCTCGCGGAGTTCGTCAGCGTCGTCATCTCGATGGCCGTGCTCATTCCAGTCGGGATGGTTCTCGGGTTCCGATTCGAGGCAGGGTTTCTTGCCGCTGCCGGATTTGTCGGCGTTGCGTGTCTGTTCGCTCTCACTCTGTGTGCCGGCTATCTGGCACTGGGTCTGGCGGTGAGCCGACCGGAAGGCGCCAATTCGTTCGCCGTCCTGATCTACTTTCCGCTGCTACTGCTGTCTAACGCTTTCACGACGACTGAAGCATTTCCTGACTGGTTGGAGCCGGTGGTACAGAACCAACCGGTTACCCGGGTGATCGACGCGCTGCGGGCTTTGTCCACCGAAGGCGCTGATCTCACCCGCCCGGTGCTCGTCGCAGTCGTCTGGCTCGTTCCGCTGCTGGTGCTGTTCGGGCTGTTCGCGACCCGCAGCTTCGGGAGGATGCGATGACGGCAACCCAGCGGGCGACGAGTAACCGGCCGGCCAAGACCACTCGACGGGGAGTGCGGCCCAGCGTGTTCGG
>JBGSWT010000196.1:0-2461 GCA_041751815.1 Pseudonocardiaceae bacterium | reverse complement strand
TGACGACCCAGCTGCAACCCAATCACACGGAACGACTCGTTCTGCACAACTCCGATCATTATAGAGTCCCGGTCGTCGTCGGTGAGATCATTTCCACTTGCCACGTACTACACTCCACTGGTCGAGTTCCACCATGATCATGCTGGTGGCGCTCTGACCGGTTGAAACCAAGCACCACAGTCGCGACCGGGATGCGAAGGCCGCGAATCGTTGGCACGCCGCCCATCAGGTCCGGGTCAATGATGATCCGCTTGAAGATGATGCGTCGATGGTACGACGGGGCACCAGCCGCCCCGACATGGATCACGTCGACGGACAAGTCGATCACGATCGGGGCCCGGAGCTCGTCGCCGCACCGGTTCTACGACTGGATGCGTCGTGAGGTGCCGGTCTACCGCGCTGAGATGGCGTACCTGCCCGGCCAAGACGTCTACCTCCTGTCCGGCTATGACGGTGACGTGCCGTTCCGTCACGTTCGGGAGAACACCTCACCGGCCGCGCGGTAGTCCGTGACGGCTTGTTCGATTTCCTCCGCCAGCAGGTAGTGGTTGATTGCGATGGCGGCGACCGATCCGGGGCTGGCAGCGTTGAGTGCTTGGGCGCGTTCATCCATGACGTTGCCGGCCGCCCCATACCCCGGGGACGCTTGTGCGGCCCGTGGGGTCGGTGGCCACCCAGCCGGTTTCGTCGACGTGGCAACCCAGGCTGGTGAGCAGCTCATCGTGGGGCACGAAGCGAGGACCGATGAACACCGCTGCCCTCGGCGCCGCCTGGCCGTTCGCGAGTTCGACACTGCGCAGCTGGCCATCCTGCACTACCAGCCGTGCCACCTCTCCGTCGATGATTCGGACGCCGCGAGCGGTCAGCCGCTCACGTTCCTTGTCGGTCAGGGTGATCCGGTGGGGAAGAACACCACGTCGGGAGACCACTGCTGCACCAGGGAGGCCTGGTGCAGGGTGAACGGTCGGTTGTCGCCGCCCAGCACTCCGATCGGTGCGTCGCGAACCTCGTATCCCTGGCAGTACGGACAGTGCAACACGTCGTTGTCCCACCGCTCGCGCAGGCCCGGAATCTCGGGCAGTTCGTCGCGCAGTCCGGTGGCCACCAGCACACTGCGTGTTGTCAGCTCCGGTCCGTCGGCGAGGCGCACGACGAAACCGTGCTCGTCGACGTGCTCAATGGCCCGTACCCGGTCCTTGATCACCTCACGTCCGTACCCGACTATCTCCTCCCGGCCCGCCGCGAGCAGCTCCGCTGGGGCGTTCCGTCTCGAAAGAGGAAGCCGTGCAGGTGCGCGGCCGGGGGCGTTGCGTGGTTCGTCGGCATCGACCACCGCCACCCGGCGGTGGGACCGGGCCAACATCATCGCGGCGGTCAGCCCGGCCGCGCCGCCTCCGACCACCACCAGGTCATACTCCATCGCGATCACCTCCATAGCCGTGCCTGTGTCCGTCGAAGGGCAGCGCCACGACCTTCCCTGCGCTCCTGCTGAGCCAACATCGACACCATGAAACGGGAACACTCCGCGACGAGTGAGAGGCTCTGCGGGTGTGAACTGACCGAAGGGGGTCACCACGATGGCATCGGCCGACCACCTCACCCAGCTGACCTGGCGTACGAGCAGCTTCACCGAGGACGACGGCGCCAATGGTGGCACCTGCGTCCAGGCCGCCGCCCTCCTCGACGGGGGATCGCCGTGCGCAACAGCAACGTCATCGAGGCAGGCGTCGTGCTCTTCGCCCGCGCCGAGATCGCCGCCTGGGTCCAGGGCATCAAGGCCGGGGAGTTCGACGACCTCACCTGACGCCCGGTGACGCTGCCGGGTTCGTGGTGACGTGGGGCATCACTACCTCGCGGCGACGCAGCCCGAACGCGTAGCGCGACAGGAACACGTCCGGGGTAAACGGTCGCCTGGCGATCTGTCGCCGTCCGGGTGTCCGGCTGTCGTGGTGGCAGGGTTTCGGGTCGGCCCGGGCACTGCCGCACTCGGTCGTCCGGGTGGCTGAGCGCCTGCGTTCAGCCACCCGGAGGAGGCTCGTCGAGGCCGGTCGGCGGCACGATCGAACCCGGACGGGTGGGGACTGAAGAGCAGGTCGCGTACCTGTATTATTCGGCGCCCTCGGCACTCTTTCCTTCATCGCGGGGAGACGGTCCTCGCAGGCAAGAACGCTAAGGAGACGAACACATGACGACGGATCGATGGGTCGAGGGTCGTGCGCTGCGGGCGGTGGCCGCGGACCGCGCATACTCGGGAGCGTTGCCCACGCAGGTGAACAACGGCGAGGAGAACTCGTTCCCGTTCGTCGCAAACTTCACGAAAGGGCTGCCGCACGACGCCGACGGCGAGGTCGTGCCCTCGGCGTACCGGCTGCTGCTCCGGGCGGTGAGCACCGGCCGCCCCGAGGACTTCGAGCGCATCCCGCTGGGAACCGACGGTGGCCGGAAGCTCGTGAACCCGCAG
>JBGSWT010000195.1:0-3428 GCA_041751815.1 Pseudonocardiaceae bacterium | reverse complement strand
CGAGAGCTTCCGCGGAAGTGGCCTCGACCAGCCGCCCGACCGGCCCGCCGAGGCGCAGCGTGGTGTAGGGGGCCAGAGCGGGGAGCGGCATGGTCGTCAACGGTAGCCTCTGTACATGGCACGATCGATCGACTACCGGTCCACGTCGCCGTTTCCGGCGGATGAGATCTACGCGACGATGGTCGACCCGGAGTACTTACGGGCCCGGCTCAGCGCGATGGGTGGCCCGGGCGCGGACCTGCTGGAGCACACGGCCGACGCGCAGGGCGCCCGCTACCGGCTCAAACACGGGGTCTCCGCCCGGAACCTTCCGCCGATCGCCACGTCGATGGTGCGCGGCGACCTCGTCATCGAACGGACCGAGTCGCTCGCCCGCGAGGGCTCGGGGCAGTACAGCGGCGACGTGGCCGTCACCATCCGCGGCATGTCGGCCTCGGCGGCAGGCCGGATGCGCCTGATCGACCAGGACGGCTCCGGCAGCGAGTTCGCGGTCCGTGCCAACGTGACGGTCAAGGTTCCGCTGATCGGCGGGAAGATCGAGGGGGTGGTCGCCGAGCAGGTGCGAAAACTGCTCGCCGCGGAGGCGGAGTTCACGACGTGGTGGATCGAGCAGAACCGATGATGCCGCAGCAGGCCGGAGGTCACGGCGGGGACGTCACAGCGAAGTGGAACGATGCAGACCGTGGATCGCTCGGCCGACCGATGGTACGTACTCACCCTCAGCTGCCCGGACACGACAGGGATCGTCGCCCGCATCGCCGGGTTCCTGGCCGACGCGGGTGGATGGATCACTGAGGCCGGCTATCACTCCGACCCCGCCAGCGGCTGGTTCTTCACTCGCCAGGTCGTGCGCGCCGACTCGCTGCCCTATGACGCTGACGAGCTCCGCGATCGGTTCGCCGAGGTGGCCGCCGAGCTCGGCGGCCAGGCCGACTGGCACGTCACCGACACCGGGGTACCCAAGCGGGCCGTCGTCCTCGTCACGAAGGAGGCACACTGCCTGCACGACCTGCTCGGTCGGGTCACCGCAGGCGAGCTGCCGGTGCAGCTCGACGGGGTGATCGGCAACCACGACTCGCTCGGCGGCATCGTCCGCGCGCACGGCGTCCCGTTCCACCACGTGGAGTTCCCGCTGCCCGGCAACGGCTCCCGACAGGTCGAGCGGGAGAAGGCGTTCGACGAGCTGCGCGACCTGGTGGAGCAGCACGACCCGGACGCGATCGTGCTGGCCCGCTTCATGCAGATCCTCCCCGCCGAGCTGTGCGCGGCGTGGGACCGGCGCGCGATCAACATCCACCACAGCTTCCTACCCTCGTTCGTGGGCGCGCGGCCCTACCACCAGGCGTACGCCCGCGGCGTGAAGCTCATCGGCGCGACCTGCCACTACGTCACCGCGGACCTGGACGCCGGGCCGATCATCGAGCAGGACGTGATCCGGGTGGACCACGGCGACACCGCCAACGACATGGTGCGCCGCGGCCGCGACATCGAGCGGCTGGTGCTCGCCCGAGGCCTGCGCTGGCACCTCGAGGACCGCGTGCAGGTGCACGGCAACAAGACCGTCGTGTTCCGGTAGCGGGTAGACGCGGGGGTCGGGGAGGCCCCGGATCCTGCTGATGCTCATCAGTCTCGTGTTGCGCCGTGGGGCCAGATGACGGTGACGGGAACTTTGCGTTCCTTGGCGGCGGTGACGATGTCGGCGGTGCCGCCATAACCGCGTGCTGGTTTGCCGTCCCAGACGGCGATGAGCTCGTCGGCTTCGTCGATCATGCGCAGGCTGGCATCCATATGTGCCCGTGAGTCCGACTCCGTGCGGTTCAAGCGGATCACGTCCGCGGCTTGCCGCATGAATGCGTCGTAGATCGGGTGATGATCCTCGGGGAGACCGTCGCGATACTGGGTAGCGGAAACGATCACGATCAGCATGCCACCCGCGTCGAGCACGATCTGGGCGAACAGGCTGTCTGCGCCGTCCGCGAGGCAGGATAGACCCACCAGCTCTGTGTGAGCGCGCTGCCTGAGGATATCCCGAAGAGCGGTATCGATGAGATACTCGGTCGCCGGCGGCAGACCACGGTGACCGGTGATGGCGAGTCTGGTCATCAAATTTCCATGCGCGTGATCTTCATGAGTTGCGACCGAACAGGTTGCGATGGCCGAAAGTCGCTGCCACCGACAGTTGTGATCAGCTGAAAGGTGAATCTCGGCCTCAGCTTATCGAGTACCGTACCCTCGCGCACAGCTACTACTGCCACCCTTGGAGGCAGGGCTGGCAATAGATCGATCAGGAGTTCCGTGATTGATGCAGGAAGGTTGCTTATTAGTACATCACATGACATGCCACGAAGGAGGGCTAAAGCGTCCCCTTGGATGATATGCGCATTCGGCACGTTAGTCCGGAGGGCGTTATTGAATCTAGGGTCGAGTTCAATCAGAGTGAGACTTGCGCACGATGGCAACGCTCGTGCGACCGTACTGTACCTACACCAGCGCCAGCTTCGACAACATGATCAGTTGCCTTGATTCCAGCAACTGCTACGAGACGCGCTAGCTTGTCTGGCGCGGTGAGGAAGTACTGATCGCGTGTCGTGTCGGCAAGCACGACAATTTCTTCGTCGGTCACGGCTATATTACACCGGTGCGATTTCCAACATGCTGCGCGATGGTATCTCGAAGAGCGGTATCGATGAGGTTCTCGGTCCCGGTGGCAGACCACGGTGGCCGGTGATGGCAAGTCTGGTCACCAGGTCTCCTCCTGGTAGAACGCGGTCAACGTCTCGTCCAGAGCGCGGATATCGGCGGCGCGCGAGGACAACTCGGCGCGAAAGGCGCGGACACCCGCGATGATGCGTTCACTGCCGTAGTCATGACCGATCTGTAGCGCCTCGGTCGCCAGGGCACAGCCGTGTGCGATCTGACCAGTGCAGGCGAGGACGCGGGCGTGGTCAAGCACGGCCAGGGCACGAGGTTTCGGGCCAATGAGCGCTGGCTGGACGCGTGGAACGCGGTCGTGGCCGCGCGCACGTCACCGAGGCGGGCGAATGCTGCGGCTTGGTAGCGGTTCGCTTTGGCCTCGTCGAAGGTGAACACCCACGGCCAGGCAGGTTCGCCGCGCTGTCGGCTGATCAGTGTCTCGGTGGAGGAGGGTCATCGATAGGTCACCGTTGAGAGGTCATACCGCCGTGAACGCCTTCCTCACCATCGAACGCACGCCGACCCGTCGGAACCGTCCGTGACCGGCCGGAGTTGGACCGGTGTGACGACCGTGCTCACCGACCTCGTTCCGGGTGCGAACCTCGCGCTGCCCGACGGCGTGGTCACGCTGGCGCTGACCGGCCCGTTCGACCTGTCGGCCCTGGTCCTCGGCCCGAACGGGCGGGTCGGGGGCGACAGCGACTTCGTCTTCTTCAACGCCCCCTCCGCGCCGG
>JBGSWT010000194.1:0-1897 GCA_041751815.1 Pseudonocardiaceae bacterium | reverse complement strand
GCGGCGGCGCCAGTCGTACTTGACATCGGCTGCGGGCCAGGGTCGCTGGTCAGCCGGCTCGCTCATCGGCTGCCGCACGCCGTGCTGCTGGGCGTGGACGTCGATCCGCTGCTGCTTGCACTGGGCCGCAGCCGATACGGCCACCGGATCCACTTCATCGATGCCGACATCACCGCAGCCGACTGGACGCATGCGCTGAGCCCGGTGCAGATGATCGATGCCGCAGTCTCTACCACCGCCCTGCACTGGGTGCCGCCCGAGCAGCTGGCCAACCTCTATGCCGACCTGGCGGCACTGCTGCGTCCCGGTGGGATCCTGGTCAACGGTGATCATCTGAAACTCGCCGACCAGGCCCTCGCCGAACTCGCCGAAGCCGTCGGGCAGGGCCGCGCTGAGCGGGCCGGGGTGACCGGCAACGAGGACTGGAGCACCTGGTGGGACGCGATCACCACCGAACCCGCGCTGGCCGAGCTGCAGGCACGACGGGCCGAACGGGGGTTACGCCACGGCTATGGCAATCGCCTGTCCGTGGATCAGCACGTCACGATGTTGCAAGCAGCGGGTTTCACCTCAATCGGTCCGGTGTGGCAGTCGGGCACCGATCATGTCCTGGTCGCGCAGGTTGGCACGGGCTAACCGGGTTAGCCCGAGGGCTATGCCAGGAACAAGGGAGACCAGAAATGGGACAGGTCACCGAGATCGGACGCCGGATCGGCACTGTAAGACCCGAGTTGCAGTCGATTGTCGACGCCTGGAGTCCGTTATTCAACGCGTCTCGTGCACCGAGGCTGGCTGCCCGTTGTCACGACATTGCAGCGCGTGCCAACGGTGAGGCCACCTGTCATGGGGGCGCTCGCGCGTAATGATTCGGGGGGCCTGAGCCCCGGCGCGCTGGCCTCCAGCGCCAGTTGGACCAGCTGATCGACGGCCTCTTTCGCTGTGGCAGAGCTGCCGAGGACGTGAAGGAGACGCTGGATACGCGCCAAGGGCACCCCACCCAGGCAGCGAGGCAATCAACCGCGTCACCTCCAACTAAACCCGGTCATCGGACCGGTAGCCAGAGCGAAATCGACTTTTCCTATCGGTGCGGGGGCGGGGGGCGTTCGAGTGCAGCGAGCCGGATCTCGAGCTGGTCCAGCCGCGAGCGAAGCAGCGTCATCTGGGCCTCGAGGCTGGCCTCGCGGCTGGCCTCGCGGCTGGCCTTCCGGCGGATCTTGGGCGACTGGGCGGCACGCTCCAGTACCGCCTCGAGAGGGACCAGCCGTTGCGGGCCGTGTGGCCCATCCACCAGCCGCGAGGCGATCTCGCCGTTGCGGTACCACGCACGCACCGCTGAACGGGACACGCCGGCAGTCGACTCCGCCTCGGCGAGGGGCACCCAGGAAGTGCCCTCGACCCGGGCGAGCACGTCCAACTCGACACGCCAGGCCTCGAGCCGTGCCTCCCAGTCGGTACCCATCACTGCTCTCCCTATCTGAAATAGGGTATTGACAGGGTTGCAACCATAGCAGTGTGTTCGAGACATTCACATCCGACGCCCGCCAGGCGGTCGTCCGCGCACAGGAGGAAGCCCGCGACTTCCAGCACAACTACATCGGCACCGAGCACCTGCTGATCGGTGTCCTCGCTGTCGGTAACGACCAGAACCCGGCGCGTCGGGTTCTGCGCGAGCACGGGTTCACCGACACGTCCGCGCGAGGCGCCGTCGAGGCGACCGTCGGGCAGGGCGACAAGCCCGCCACGGGCCACATCCCGTTCACCCCACGGGCGAAGGAGGCGCTGGAACGAGCCGCAGCCGAGTCGACCCAGCTTAAGCACCGCCACATCGGCACCGAACACATCCTGCTGGGCATCCTCGGCGAAGACACTGGCCTGGCCACGAAGATCCTCGGCGAGG
>JBGSWT010000193.1:0-1819 GCA_041751815.1 Pseudonocardiaceae bacterium | reverse complement strand
GAGCGGGGCGAGCGGGTTCAGGCCACCGATGACATCTGGGGGCTGTTGTGGGCGCCTGACGGTCACGCAACCTGGCAGTACGGAGCCGAGGTCCGCCCGGCTGCACCGCACGTCGTCTGGCGCCGCATCGGCACGCACGCGATCTTCTTGACGGACTCGAAGGGATGAGTGTCCGGAAGTCCGAGGCCGAGAACCGCCACGACAAGGGTAAGCGCTGGCGAGATCGCTGCTGAGGCGTTAGAACTCGTTCTTGACCAGAGCAGTCACGAAGCCGTCCGCTTGCTTCGCCGCTGGTCCGTAGACGTCGGGGTTGATTCGGGCCAGGTCGTGGTAGTGCGCGGAGGCCTCGCGAGCGAGGGCGAGGGCCTGCTCGCGCTGCCCGGCCTCGGCCAACCGGTTGGCGAGGTTGTTCACCGATGTCGCGAGGTTGGGGAGGTAGGCGTCGCGGTTGAGTGTGGCCAGCTCCCGGCGTAGGTCGACGGCTTCTTGGGCGGTGGTGAGGCCTTCGGCCCGTCGACCCGCCTCGGCCAAGTCGATGGCGAGGTTGTTCACCGATGTCGCGAGGTCGGGGAGGTAGGCGTCGCGGTTGAGTGCGGCCAGCTCCCGGTACAGGTCGACGGCTTCTTGGGCGGTGGTGAGGCCTTCGGTCCGTCGGCCCGCCTCGGCCAACCGGATGGCGAGGTTGTTCACCGATGTCGCGAGGTCGGGGAGGTAGGCGTCGCGGTGGGACTTGGCGGCCTCGCGCAGGAGCGCGACGAGGGCTGTCGTGAGTTTCAGGCTGGTGGGTGACAGCAGCATGCTGTAGCGGGGCAGGGCGTCACCGAGGGTGTGCAGGGTTGGTAGGTCCGCGGTCTGGATGAGTCGCTCCAGCGCGGTGAGCAGGGGTTGGGGTTGTGCCAGGCGGAGAGCGACCGTGATCGCCGCTGTCCCGCCGGGTGTCCCGGCGCCGAGTACGGCGTCAGTGATGGTCTGGGTGAGGTGCGGGTGGTGGGGGTGGGCCCGACCGAGCAGGGTCAGGCCGTGTTCCAGCTGCCCTGGTGACACACCGCTGATCGTGTCGGTGACCAGGGTGGGGCAGCGGCCGTCGGGGCGCAGGACGGTGCCGATGAGGTGCTCGGCCAGCGGGTCGGGCTGTAGGCCGGACCAGTAGCGCTCGTTGTCCTGGTACAGGGTGGCCAACCAGTCCGCGGTGTTGGACAGCGTGTCCCGGTCCGCGGTGGGCAGGGTGGCGGCGAGCAGCTGGCGGGCATCGTGTTCTGCGGTGGCGCTCCACAGGGTTGCCGTGGCGACCAGGCACCGGCGGGTGGCCGCGGTCAGGGGGATTCCGAACCGGTTCGCAACGCGTGACCAGTACCGGTCCTCGTGGGCCAGTAGCACCTCCTGCGCTCCACCGCCTGCGGTTGAGATCGGGTCGCCGGCTTGCAGTAACGCGGCGAGGGCGTGCATCTGCACGGCCAGGATGGTGCGGTAGCGCTCACCGTCCAGTGTCGGCGCGGGAAGCTGCGCGGCCAGGGTGGTCCACGCGGTGTCGCGGTAGCCGTCGAGGCTTTCCAGCTGGGAGGCCAGCGCGAGGACGGCCTGTTCCCAGGCCTGTACCCGACCCTCGGGGGTGGGCTCGACGGGGCCCAGCTCGAGCACGATGCGGTCATCGGCCAACATGGCCAGGTGTGGTAACGGGTCGACGCGTTCGGTGCGCCACGCCCCGGCGGTGCGGGCCAGCAGCAGCAGCCGTACCTTCGCCTCCGCCCGGGCCAGCGCCGCGACCAGCGCGTCGAGCTGGTGGGTGCGGCCCTCGGCGTAGTCGACGATCACCAGCGTC
>JBGSWT010000192.1:0-2178 GCA_041751815.1 Pseudonocardiaceae bacterium | reverse complement strand
CGCGACCGTGCCGAAGCCCTGGGGGTCGGGGTGCGTCAGGTACACGCTGCAGGCACCATCGAGTGCGTCGTGAGGTGTGCTCGCATCTGGCCCTGGGCTTGACGCGCGTTCACGACGCGCACAATCGCTGCGCAGGTAATGCCGGGCGTTTCAGGACGCACAGTGGTTGCCTCAACCCCCGACGGATTTCCGGAGGCGACCACTTAGCGACGAGCGCGGCCCCGGCCGGCGAGGGTGTCGTAGGCGATGCCGGTGACGAGCGCGTAGAGAGCCTTGTGGCCGACGTCTGTGGCCAGCTCGGCGGGGCTCCAGCGCCACGGCGGGTTGGCGATGCCCAGGGTGCGGTAGAGCATGGCATCACCAGCCCACATCATGGCGAAGAACACGGCGGAGCCGGTGACGCCACGCAAACCCATCCCGGCCAGTGCACCCCGCAGGGGGCCCATCGCGGCACCGTGTGCCCAGTGCGTCGGAAGGTTCAGCCTGGCCACGGTGTCCGGCTCCGGGTGGCCCAGCAGCTGTGCGGCGACTTGCCCTGGCACTGTGGACGGCTGGCGGCCAGTCACCGACATCTCCAGGCGCTGCGCAGCGGTCATTACCGCGGTGCCGACCAGGCCGGCCAGCGCTCCTTTGATGATGGCCCGCTTCATGCGGTGTTCCGGCGTGCAGTGTCGGTGATCACCCAGTGAGCTTATGGTCGGAGATGGGGGACAGGCAATGGCGAGGTGTTACAGATCGCTGAACGCCGTCACACTCAGCCGGTAAGTTCAGTCCACCGTGGATACGGTCCAGCCATGGGCACCAGCATGGTAGAGCGGGACCGCGACGACACAGCAGGCACACCACATCGCGACCGCGCGACCTGGCGAGTCCTCGGCATCGGCGCGCTGGCTGGACTGGTTGCTGGGTTGTTCCTCACGCTGTTGCAGGCGCTCGCCCGGCTGTGGGCCGGCGTGGCGCCACCGTCAGAGTTGATCGGCGACCGGATCGCGCCGCTGCTGCCGGTGGAGCAGTTCCTGAAGCTGCTGGGCTTCTTCGGTGGGTACAACCAGCTCAAGCAGGTCGGCATCGTGGGGCCGACCCTCGGCCAGCTCACGCTCGCCGCCGTGCTGGGCATCGTGTACGCACGGTTGTCGGTGCGGTCAGGCAGCACTCGCCGTGCCACCAGGTTCCTGGTGATCACGGTCGCGCTGGTGTGGGTGGCGATATCCGCAGCGTTGTGGCCGGTGCTGTCGACCAGCCACAGCGGGTTGTCGCCGTCGCTCGCTCGCCTGGCGACGATCCTGGTGCTGGCTGCGACGTTGGCGCTGTTCGTCGCTGCCCTGGTATTCGCCTTCCGCTGGATGTACGGCGGCCGCAAGCAGGAAGAGCCAACCGGCGTCGCCTCGCCCGTCACCCGCAGGGTGGTACTGGCGGGCGGGGTCGGCGCCGGATTGGCAGTGGCCACCGCCGGCGTCGGCAACGTCCTGTTCCGGCAGGCGACGTTCAGCTACGACGGGATGCAGGTGAACGGGCCCGGCATCACACCGATCACCCCGAACGACAAGTTCTACGTCGTCACCAAGAACGTCATCGACCCGCGGGTGCACGCACCGGTGTGGCGGCTGTCTGTCGGTGGCGCCGTGACACAGCCCAGGACGTACGGGTTCGACGACCTGCGCGCCTTACCGAGCGTAACCCAGGAGACGACGCTGACCTGCATCAGCAATGCCGTCGGCGGCGGGCTGCAGAGCAACGCGATGTGGGTCGGTGTGCCGATGCGCGACCTGATCACCCAGGCGGACCCCGAGGACGGTGTCGTCGAGGTGCTGCTGCGCGGTGTGGACGGCTACACCGACACGTTCGCCATCGCCAAGGCGATGGAGCCCACCACCCTGGTGGCGTACCAGATGAACGGCGAGCCCCTGCCCGAGCGCCACGGGTTCCCCGCGCGGGTCATCGTGCCCGGCCTGTTCGGCGAGAAGAACGTCAAATGGGTCACCCGAATCGACCTCGTGACCGAGGACGCGAAGGGCTTCTACGAGCAGCAGGGGTGGGGGCCCAGCGTCGTCGTGCCGACGCTGTCCCGGTTCACCGAGCCGGAATTCGGCCGGCCGCTGAAGGCGGGCGCAGCGGTGATCCTGCTCGGTACCGCGTTCGCCGGTGACCGCGGGGTGGGCGGGGTGGAGGTCAGCGTCG
>JBGSWT010000191.1:0-2222 GCA_041751815.1 Pseudonocardiaceae bacterium | reverse complement strand
TCCACGGCCGACTCCGGCGGTCGTGGACACTGCTTGTGGTTGCTGCGTCCCGGGGCGGAGCAGGATGCGGTGCTCAGCGCCGTGGCGCGCGGTCCACTGTTGGTCGCTGACGGCAATCACCGGGTGGCCGCCGCGGCGGCCGGCGATCGTTCGAACCTGCTCGCCTTGGTGACCGGCGGACCGGCGCTGCGTATCGGCGCGATCCACCGGGCACTGGTGGGCACCGGCCTGACCGCTGAGGATCTGACCGATGCCTGGCGTCGAAAGGGCCTGACAGTGCGGGAAGCCACGGATCTGGACCCCCCGGCAGCACCCGGCACCGTGGTGGTACAGGTGTGCGGCGCCGGCCTGCTCGTCGTACTGCCTGGACTCGAACCGGGGGAGCCGGTGCCGAGAATCGATCATGGGCTGGTCGAACGTTTACTCATCGCCGACGCCCTGGGCATCGACCCGGAAGGCCCGCACGTGCAGGCCCTCCCTGCCGGACATCCCCCGGGGCCAGACGTCGATGCCGTGCTGCAGCTGGCCCCGGTGCCATTCGCCGACGTGCTGGCCGTGCACGCACAAGGCCGGCGGATGCCGCGTAAGAGCACGTATTTCACGCCGAAACCACGCAGCGGACTGCTGCTGGCCGACCTCTCGGGCTGAAGCCACACTGACCCCGAGGCGCCGTACACGGCCAGCCTTTACCAGGGACAACCCTCGTGAAACCGACAAGGATGCGAACCGGGCAGGTCCGCCATCCGAACAACCGAGGTTAGTCGAAGACGAACGTCGTGATCACTGCGGTAGCCGTCGAACGTCGATGGACGGAGTACAGAATGCATCAGTTCCAATGCGGGCACGAGGAGTGCGGCAGCCAGTTCGGTTCACCCAACAAGGATGACCTGATGCGCCAAGTGGCAGATCACCTGAGGGAAGTGCACAACGTCGAGAAGGCCACCCAGACCTTGCTGCGTTACCTCGAGTCGACGTGCGTGACCTCACGGCCTTAGAGGCGATGTGCGTTCGCAGGCGCCGCTCACCGTAGCGAGTTCGGCCACGGTTGAGCGAGACTCGGACGCAATCTGACGCAGGTCGCGCCCTGGAGGATCACGTACCCGGGTGCGGCCTGCTCCTGGTGGGGGCGTGCCAGGAGGATGCGTGGGCGCTCGCTCGCGGTTGTTGTCGTTGATGGGCAGACCACGATCGTCGACCGGGCACGCGCCGAGCGTCGAGCGATGTCGGCGTCCACATTCAAGATCGACCACAGCATCATTGCGTTGGAGACCACAGCGGTGCGCGACAAGAATGAGGTCGTTCCATACGGTGGCCGCCCGCAGCCCATCAAGGCGTGGGAGAAGGACATGAGCATCCGCGAGACGGTTCCGGCGTCCAACGCGGCGGTCTTTCAGGAGATAGCCGCCGTATCGGTCCGGATCGGATGCAAGAATGGCTCAACCGCCTCGACTACGGCAACCGCCAGATCAGGGCCGTCATCGACCGGTTCTGGCTCGACGGTCCACTGGAGATTTCTCCGATCGAGCAGACGCGGTTCCTGTCGCGCCTTGCTCAACGCCACTTGGCCGTGTTGGCGTCGACTCAGCAGAAGGTCACCGACATCCTGGAGCTGGAGCGGACACCCGAGCACGCCCTGTACGGCAAGACCGGCTGGCGCTTCGATGCGCAGCCGTCGCTGGGTCGAGCGTGGTGGCCGCTTCTACACCTTCGCCCTGAATATTGATATAGCGACCGACGCCGATGCCGACAAACGAGTACCTCTCGGCCGCGAATTCCTCGCTCGGCTGAACGTACTATCGGCGACCAAGTAGCGGTCCCTCTTAGCACCGCAACGGCACATGTGCTGGCCTCGGTGCAGCGGGATCGCCAATTCGCACCGTGATCGCCGATTGGGAAGAATTAGCCGCGCAGAACACGGTTAGTTCTTCCCAAATGACGATCAAGGGTGGGCCTCCGAGCGCCAGCGCTCGAACTGCCGTTGCAGTCCTAGGCGGTGAGGGTATCCAGAATCTGCTGTCCGTATTTGGCCAGTTTATTTTCGCCGACACCGTTCACCGTGCCGAGGTCAGCCAGAGTTGAGGGGGCCTCGGTCGCGATCTGACGCAGGGTTGCGTCGTGGAAGATCACGTACGCGGGCACGCCTTGCTCCTTCGCGGAGGCCGCGCGCCAGGCGCGGAGCCGCTCGAACACCGGCACGGCCTCCTCGGGCAGGTCGACGGATG
>JBGSWT010000190.1:0-7223 GCA_041751815.1 Pseudonocardiaceae bacterium | reverse complement strand
GTACGCCGCCGGTGACTGCATCGCACCGCAGCATCTGGTGCTCGGCCGACCGGCGTTCGTGCCGCTGGGACCGGCGGGAAACAAGACCGGCCGGGTAGCCGGCACGGTGGCCGCCGGCGGACGAGCCCGGTTTCGCGGTGTGGTGGGAACCGCGGTCGCCAAGGTCTTCGACCTCGGGGTGGCGCGCACCGGCCTCACGTTGGTGGAGGCTCAAGCAGAGTTCGGCCCTGGTGCCGCCGCAATCGACATCGTCGGGCGCTCCCGGGCCAAGTACTATCCGGGCGCAGAGCCGGTGACCATCCGATTGGTGCACGAATCAGGCGGCCGTTTGCTCGGCGCCCAGATGGTTTCGGCCGGCGACGTTGCAAAGCGGATCGACGTCGTGGCCGCCGGCTTGCAGGCCGGTTTCGACCTCGACGACCTGCTGGCGTTGGACCTCTCCTACGCCCCGCCGTACGCGCCGGTGTACGAGCCGCTGCTGCTCGCCGCGCAGGCGGCGGCCACCAGCATTGCCTCGGTGGCGGTGTGAGCGATGCCAGGCCAGCAGCGGGTGGCGGTAGTAACGGGGGGTGCCTCGGGCATCGGTCGGGCCACGGTCACCCGGCTGATGGATGACGGTTTCCAGCTCGCGATGATCGACCTATCGCCAGACCCTGTCTCATCGGTGCTCGCCATCAAAGCCGATGTGTCGGACGCGACCAATGTCGAGCGCGCGGTGCACGAGGTGCTTGCCGAGTTCGGCCGGATCGACGTGCTGGTCAACAACGCCGGGGTCAGCGGGTCTGCCGAGGCCACGACGTGCCACGAGACACCAATCGAGGAGTGGGATCGGGTATTTGCGGTCAACGTCCGTGGTCCGTTCCTGTGCACCCGCGCTGTGTTACCGGTGATGGTGCGCCAGGGCGGCGGGCACGTGATCACGGTGGCTTCGGCGGCTGGGCTGGTCGCCTTCCCCGGCCGCTGCGCCTATACCGCGTCCAAGGGCGCCGCGCTGCAGTTCGCCAAGTCGGTCGCGGTTGACTACGCCACTGCGGGCATCCGCTCCAACGCGGTGTGCCCCGGCATGGTGGCGACCCCGATGACGCAGTGGCGCCTGGACATTCCCGAACTACGGGCCGCGGTCGAGTCCAAGATCCCGATCGGACGGGTCGCTGCGCCCGACGAGATTGCCGATGCGATCTCGGTGCTGGCCTCGCCCCGGCTCGGCTATATGACCGGCGCCGCGTTCGTGATCGACGGCGGCTGGACTGCGTTGTGACGAGAAACCAGGAGAAGCCATGACCGGACAGTTGGAGGGCAAGGTCGCGCTGATCACCGGGGGCGGCTCGGGGATCGGTCGAGCTGCGGCGCAACGCTTCGCCGCCGAGGGTTGCGCCGTCGCCGTGGTTGACATGGCCGCGCCCGCTGCTGAGGAGACCGCGGACAAGATCGTCGCCGATGGAGGCCGGGCGATCGCCTGCCCCGCCAATGTCACTGTCGACGCCGAGGTGCGCGTCGCGGTGACGCGCACCGTCGAGGCGTTCGGAAGCCTCGACGTGCTCTACAACAACGCCGGCGTGAACAGCAGCGGCTCGGTCGCCGATGCCACCGAGGAGGACTGGGACCGCTGCTTCGCCGTGAACGTCAAGGGCACGTTTCTGTGCTCGCGCGCGGCCGTTGCACACCTGGCGGCGAGCGGGTCCGGCGCGATCGTCAACCAGGCCTCGGTCGCCGCGCTGGTGGGAGTGCCCAACTTCGCTGCCTACTGCGCCGCCAAGGGTGCGGTGGTGGCGCTGACTCGCTCGATGGCGATCGACCTCGCGCCGCAGGGGATCCGGGTGAACGCGATCTGCCCGGGCACCGTGTTCACGCCGCTGATGGAGCCGATGCTGCGGGCCCGTGGAGACGGGGACATGGAGGTGGGATTGGCCAGGACGGTGGTCAAGTACCCGATCGGCCGGCTGGGCACTCCGGAGGAGATTGCCTCGGCGGCACTGTTCCTGGCCAGCGCCGGTGCCTCGTTCCTGACCGGGTCGATCCTGGCCGCCGATGGCGGCATGACAGCGCAGTGAGGGGTCTGCTGTGGGTTTTCACCTCGACCCCGACAAACGGCTCCCGTTGGACCGGGCCGCCGCGCTGGTCACCGATGGCGCCATGGTGGCGCTGGGCGGGGGACTGTCCGCGCGGCTGCCGATGGCGCTGGTGCGGGAACTGATCCGGCAGCGCCGCAGCGGGCTGCACCTGATCGGCTCGGCGCATGGCATCGACGTGGACCTGCTCGTCGCAGCCGGCGCGGTGGGGATCTGCGAGGAGAGCTACGTCGGTTTCGAGCAGGACCTCGGCCTGGCGCCGGCGTTCCGGCGGGCCGCCGAGAACGGGACGATCGAGATCCGGGAGAGCTGCTGCGACACGATCCTCACGCAGCTGCGCGCGGCCGAGTTCGGGCTGCCCTTCCTGCCGGTACGGGGTGTGAAGGGTTCTGACATCGGGCGGCTGCATCCGGAATATGGCGAGGTCCGCTGCCCGTTCACGGGCGAGACGCTGGTCGCCGTGCCCCCGCTGCGACCGGATGTCGTCCTGTTACACACCCCGCTGGCCGATCGCCGCGGCAACCTGCATCTGGAGCAGCCCTATGTACTGGACGAGCGCTTCGCCGCCGCGTCCGGGACGGTGGTGGCCACCGCGGAACGGATCGTCGGCACCGACGAGGTCGTTGCGGCCGGAATCACCATCCCGGCCCATCTCGTCGCGGCCGTGAGCGAGGTGCCCTTCGGTGCCCACCCGTCGTCCTGCTACCCAGATTACGCCTATGACCGGCCGCATCTGGCCGGTTACGTCCGCGCCGCCTCCGCAGGGAGTGACGCGCTGGCCAGCTACCTCGACCGGTTCGTCATCGGCGCGCCCAATGAAGAGGCCTACCGCAAGGTCGTCGGCGAGCGGCAACTCGCCGCACTGGGTCGCTGGTCGGAGTCCATCGAGGCGTGGAAGGAACTGTTCGTATGACGTGGTCGCTCGATGAGTGGTTCGTGGTCGCGCTGGCCCGCACCATCCGGGACCGGGAGGTCACTTTCCACGGCTTCGGCAGCCCCTGCGCGCAGGTCGCCATGCACGTCGCCAAGCGCACCCACGCGCGGGGGATGATGTTGGTGGAGGGGGCGACCTACGCCTGCGATCCCGACCCGCCGTTCATTCCACCCACCGGCAACGAGGCCAGCCTGCAACGGGGCGCGGCCTACCGGATGCGGTTCGAAGAGTTCTTCGACGCCGCCGTGCGTGGCGACGTCGACCGGATGTTCCTGTCCGGCGGCCAGATCGACGCCTACGGCAACACCAATGTCACCGCGATCGGCACCCCGGACTACCCGGCGGCATCGCCGAAGGTGAAGCTCGGCGGAGGCGGCGGCGGCTGCAACTTGGCGGCCACCATCGGGCACCTCACGCTGTGGACGACGCGGCATCGTTCCGGACGGGCGTTGGTGCCGCGCTGCGACTTCATCACCGACATGGGCCACCGCACGCCCGCGGGCAGCCGCGCGGAGCTGGGCTATTCCGGTGGTGGACCGCAATGGTTGGTCACCGAGCTGGGGATCTTCGACTACGACCCGCAAGGGCGCGCCAGGTTGCGCCAGCTATTCCCCGACGTCGGCCTGGACGACGTCCGCACTGCGACCGGTTTCGAGTTGCAGGTGGCTCCCGATCTGGGTCCGGTGCGCCCGCCGAGTTCGGCGGAGCTGGCCGTGTTGCGGGGGATCGACCCACTGCAGGTGCGGCGCTCGGAGTTCTCCGCGGCCGAGCTGCGTCGCACGTTCAGCCACAGCGACCGCGCCGGATGCGCATGCTGACCGGCCTGGAGGCGGTGTTCACGCCACGCCGGATCGCACTGGTCGGGGCGTCGGAGAAGCCGGGCACGATGGGCGAGCTGTTCTGGCGCAACCTTGCGGGCTTTCCCGGTGAGGTCGTGCCGGTGACGCTGTCCGCGCCGAGCGTTGGGGGCGTCAAGGCCTACCCGACCATGGCCTCAGTGGCCGGCGAGATCGACCTCGCGGTCGTCGTGGTGCGTGCCACCGCGGTGCCCGAGGTGATCCGGGACGCAGCGGTGAAGGGCGTGCCCACGGCACTGGTGATCAGTGGTGGTTTTGCTGAAACGGGATCCGACGGCGCCGCTTTGCAGGCCGACATGATGGCGGCCGCCCGGACCGGTGGGGTGCGGATCGTCGGACCCAATTGCTTCGGCGTGCAGAACTGCGACCTCCCGCTCAACGCATCGATGGCCACCGGCCTGCCCCCGGGAGGGGGCGGGATCACGCTGGCCACCCAATCCGGCTCCTATGGAATGGCGATTCACACCCTTGCAGTCGACGAGCGCTCCCGTTTCGCCAAGGTGTACGCGATGGGCAACAAGGCCGACATCGGCGATGCGGAACTGCTGCGCTATCTCACCGCCGATCCGGCCAGCCGCACTTTGTGCTTTTTCTTGGAATCGTTGCCTGACGGCCGCGAGTTCTGTGCCGCCGCTGAGACGGCCCGAGTGGCTGGCAAGCCGGTGATCGTGGCCCGGACCGGGCGTTCACCAGCCGGAGCCCGAGCTGCACAGTCGCATACCGCGGCATTGGCCGGTAGCGAGCGGATCTGGCGAGCCGCATTCGAGCAGGCCGGCGTGCTGATCGCCCGCTCAGGGCTGGAGATGCTCGACGCCGCCCGCGCGCTGGATTCCCAGCCGCCGCCTGCCGGTAACCGGATCGCGATCATCACAAACTCCGGCGGCACCGGGGTGGAGCTCGCTGACCTGCTCGCCGACGAAGGCCTGACCGTGCCCGAGCTGTCCACTACGCTGCAGGACGAGCTGAGGCCCCTGTTACCGCCGCTGGCCAGCCCGGCCAACCCGGTCGACATCACCCCGGTGTGGCGGCGCTTCGCCGAGCTGTACCCGTGTCTGGTGGACCGGCTGGCCCGCTCAGGTGAGGTGGACGTGGTTGTGCCCGTCCTGCTGCAGCGAGCGGCCACCGATCAGGCCGTCGCGGTGGCCGTGCGCGACGCGGTGGCCCGGCTTCGTGACGATGGGGTGGCCGTGCCGGTCTACGTGTGCTGGGTGGCGCCACGCAGCACACGAGCCAATGCTGAACTGCTGCAAGAGGCCGAGGTGCCGTGCTTCGAGTGGCCAGAGCGCACCGCCCGCGCGGTAGGCCACGCGGTCCGCTTCGCCCGTACCTGCCATGCCACCCATGATCGCCGTTCGGAACCTTTCTGCGGTGCCCAGGATGCTCCCAGCCGCCATTCGGAACCTTGTGGCGGTACTCGGATCCTCGAACCCGATCTGGGTGTTCAGATGTTGCGTGGGGCTGGGATCGGAGTGGTTGAGTCCATCAGCTGTCGCGATGTGACCGAAGCGGTCAACGCGGCGGAGTGCCTCGGCTATCCGGTGGTGTGCAAAGTGGTGCACCCCGGCCTGGTACACCGCAGTGACGTTGGCGGGGTCCGGCTGGGTCTCAATGGCCCTGATGCGGTCCAGACGGCAGCGCGCGCCCTGTTCGGGCTCGCGGACGGAGCCCAAGTGCAGGTCCAATCCCAGCTCACCGGGGTTGAGATCGCCATTGGCGGCTTGCGTGATCCCCAGTTCGGTCCGGTCGTCATGATCGGCCTTGGCGGGATCTTGGTCGAGGTGATGGACGATGTGGCATTCGCTCTCGCCCCGCTGTCGACAGGCGACGCACAGCGGTTGATCGCGAGCTTGCGGGGCTACGCCGTCCTCACCGGAGCCCGCGCCCGCGAACCGGTTGACCTGGACGCGCTCGCCGGCACGGTATCCGCGGTCGGCGAGCTGCTCGCCACCCGGCCAGAGATCGTTGAGCTTGACCTGAACCCGCTGCTGGCCACCCCAAGCGGTGCGATGGCAGTGGACTGGTGCATCACGGTCAAACGGTAAAACCATGGTCGACCGGTAAAGCGCTGAATCGGTCCTGTCAGGACGAGCCCACGCCTCGAGGTTTGTCCCGGGATCACGGAGCATTGCCCGGCGGTGATCCCTACTGTGGTCGCCGTCACATCGTGGATGGGCGGTTCGCGCCCGCGACGCCGCCCCTCGACCGGAGGAGACAGGCGTGCGCATCGGATCACAGGACGTGCTCCTACCCACCACCATGGTGGGCAACTATCCCAACCCGCGCTGGTATGACGGCCATGCCTATGCCGTCTATCCCAAGGGCGAGTTCATCCACGACGCGATCAGCCGGGAGGCACACGAAGATGCTATCGGGGCGATCGTCCGCGACCAGGAAGCCGCAGGGTTGGACATCATCTGCGACGGCCGGGTCAACGGAGGTGACTCGCCATACGGTCAGATCCTGTACCACTACGTGGAGCGAATGACCGGGTACAAGCTTTCCGGCCCGCCGATCGGCCTGCCGATCTACTCCACCTTGTTCGCGCCGACCTGCATGGGCGAGGTGACCCGCGAGCACCCGTTCCACCTGGCCACACTGCGCGCGACTCGCAAGGCCACCAAAAAGCCGATCAAGATCTCGTATACCGGTATCCAGGTGATCGCGGCGGCGACGAACAACCAGTACTACTCGGAGACCAAGGAACTGGCGATGGCGATCGCCAAGGCATTCAACGAGGATTTCAAGGAGCTCGCCGACAACGGTTGCGACATCATCCAGCTCGACGAGTTCGTCTGGCCCTACGGTATGGGCGACTGGGAGATCGAGGTGCTCAACGCCGCGGTAGAGGGCGCTGGCTGCCAGTTCTGGGTGCATACCTGCTGGGGCAACTACTCAGGGACGCCCGGCTATTTCCCGGATGAGGAGGAACGTGAGTTCGGCGCCTGGGTCCTCGACCGCCGGCCGGCAACGGCTCCAGCACCCGCCCGCGCGCAGGGCATCTTCCCGCACGTTCTCGACGCGAACATCGATGTGCTGAATTACGAGGTGGGACGGACCGGCGCAGACGACCTCAAACCGCTGATGGACCACAACTGGTCGAAGGACTTCGCGGCCGGAGTCATCGATGTCAAGTCCACCGTCACCGAGACTGCCGAAGAGGTCGCCGACCGGGTCCGGCAGGTGCTCGAATACGTTCCCGCTGACCGGCTTGGCCTCTCCACCGACTGCGGCCTGATCAACCTGCCGCGCATGCTGGCGGCGAGCAAGCTCCGTGCCCTCGCCGATGGCGTCGCTCTCGTGCGCAAGGAACTCGCCAGCCGCTAAGTCGGTCGTGAGTGGCACTCGGTGCTCTAGCACCGAGTG
>JBGSWT010000189.1:0-2260 GCA_041751815.1 Pseudonocardiaceae bacterium | reverse complement strand
GCTGGGCTGGTCGCGGTGCTGCGCGACAAAGAGGGCTGGCGCCCGTGGGCAGCGGCGTTGCTCGCTCCCAGCGGACTGCTCGGCTACCTGGTCTTCGTCGCTGCCCGCACCGGCCGCTGGGATGGGTGGTTCGTACTGCAGCAGCAGGGCTGGGACTCCGCATTCGATGGCGGGCGCGCGACACTGCGCTTCACCCGGCAGGTGCTCACCACCACACCCTCGGTGCTGGAGGTGGCAACGGTGTGGCTGCTGGCGGGCGCACTGGTGCTTCTGGTGATATGCGTGCTGGACTGGCGTGGCGGACTAGCATGGCCGCTGCTGGTGTACGCCGCGATGGTGCTCGCACTGAACCTGGGTTCCAACGGGGTGATGAACTCCAAGGCCCGTTTGCTGCTACCGGCCTTCGTGCTGCTGCTGCCGGTCGCGATCGACCTGGCCCGGCGGCGGCCGGCGGTGTTGGTCCTCACACTCACCGCGCTGACCGCCTTCGGCGCCTGGTTCGGCAGCTACGCGCTCATCGTGTGGCCTTACGCGATCTAGGCCGCGTCCCCCGGCCTCTGCGGGGGACGCGGCCTAGATCACGCCCCTAGGCGTTAACGCTCTCTTTATTGCGGCTCATGGCGCTCAGCAGGCCGCCACCGACGACCAGCGTGATCAGACCGGAGAAGAGGTGCAGCCAGAAGTCCATGTCAAAACCGGCGGGCACGGACACCAGGCTGAGGTAGCCCAGGAAGCCCAGTATGGCGGCCAGCAAGTAGAAACCGCCGATGGCGAAATTGACGCCCTCCGTCGCGACCGGGGTCAGCGTGAGTGCCGCCGTGACCCAGACCACGCCGACGGCGAGGTGCACGACGTTGTGGAACGGGTTGATCAAGAAGAGCCCGAACAGCGGTACGTCCGTCGCCTCCGTGAAGTTGCCGAAGCCGGTGAAGAAGAACCCGATCGCCCCGATGCCGACGTAGATGGCGCCGGCGAGGAGCGCATAGTTCTGCTCGATCGTCCTGCCGCGCCCCCTACTCTGGATCTTGATCCCGAACTTGTTTTCTGGATCAACCGTCATGTCCGTACCCTTTCCCTCGACGCCGACGACTCACCGATGAAGTGCGCAGACCCCCGTGATCTTGCCCACGGCCCTACTCACCTAACATCCCTGGCAAACGTTCGTTACGCGGCGGTCCGCGGTTCGCTCGCTGGCCGAGGGGTTCACCCTATCGGACGTGGGCAGCCACAACTACAGGTGGTAAGCAACCGTCACCCACCAATCTCCTGCGTGGCTCCTTGCAACGCTGGGCGGTCTCAGTCCGCCTGCTCCGTCCCGCGCCGGTAGGCGAGCGCACCGACGATTCCGTGGTGCCATGACGAGTCGATGGTCAAGGTCGATACCCAGAGCCAGTGCCGGGGTGCGCGCGCGGCAGTCACCCCCCGGCAGTAGCATCCTGCTCTCCGTGACCGAGAGGCCGCGAAAAGCAACCATTAGGCATGCGCCGCGTCGTTCACGAACAGCGAACATACCTTACAGCTGATGGAAGTGGGCACCATGACAAACCTGTGGAACGCCATACGCAGCAGACGGGTGTTGACCATCGTCATCGGGGTGCTGCTGGTGGCTGGGCTTGCCCTCGGCGTGGTCTTCGGAACAGGGATGATGCCTCCTGAACCGGCGAAAGCGACGAATGCCGCGGCGGATTCAGCGACGGACGCTAAACCGGCTGATTTCACGGCCTTCCGCAATGACCAGGCCGGTTTCGAGTTGGCCTACCCCTCTTCCTGGGGCAAGCTGGACACCAAGGACCCCCAGGTCCTCCTGCTCGTGGCCAAGGGCACGCAGGACTCCTTCCTGATCCGCTCCCTGGAGTTGGCGGCGCCTGTCGGGCCACAGGAGCTGCCCGCTGCCAAGCAGTTGACGGACCAGATCGTCGCTTCCAACACGACGGCTCAGATGATCGCCGAACCGAAGCAGATCGAGCTGGGCGGATTGCCGGGCTTCTTCTACTTCTACTCCTTCAAGGACGCCGCCAGCGGACAAGAGGGCGTGCACTCCCACTACTTCCTGTTCAAAGACAAAAACATGATCAGCCTTGTCTTCCAGGCTTTGCCCAAGGATCATTTCGCCGCTTCCGCTCCGACCTTCGACAAGATCACGGCTACGTTCCGCACTCTGCAGAAGTGACGGTCTCACGCGCGTTGCTCGCCGAGCTGTGACGTGGTGACAGCGCCACGCTGGGCCGGTCTCAGCGATCGTGGTCGGGTGCGCGAGCGC
>JBGSWT010000188.1:0-1653 GCA_041751815.1 Pseudonocardiaceae bacterium | reverse complement strand
GCGGCTGCCCGCTGTCCGAGCTCGAGGCGCTGGCCGACCGGGTCGCAGCCGCGTCTGCGCTGCAGTTGGAGGGCGTGATGGGGGTCGCGCCGCTTGATGTCGCGGCCGAGATGGCCTTCGCCCAGCTCGCCGCCGTCGCTCAGCGATTACGCCGCGCGCACCCCGGCGCAGTCGAACTGTCAGCAGGAATGAGTGGGGACCTGGAGCAGGCCATAGCCCAGGGTTCGACCTGCGTGCGTGTCGGAACCGCGCTACTGGGCGCTAGGCCGTTAACCTCGTCTTGACCGTGTGCGACTGGTCCCCTGGACCGGGTTCGACGGGCGGTGCGTCGAAGGTCGGGACAGGGAGGCGAGGCGATGAGCGCGCTGTACAGGCTCAAGGCGTACTTCGGCATGGTCCCGGCTGAGGAATTCGATGACTACTACCCGGACTATCACGTGAACTATCGCTCCGGGTATGCCTCTGCCTATGGCGACGCTGCCTATAACGACACCGCTTATGACGACACCGGCTATGACATAGCGGCATCCCACCCCCCGAGAGAACGTGACCACGCTGGCACACGTGACCACGCTGGCGCGCGACCTGGCACCAGCCGGCCCCATCGTGCGGATCTCGGCGATTACGACGATGGCATCGCTGCCCACTCTGGGCGCCCTGCGGTACCCAGGGTGCATCCCAGCCGGTCCCCGTCGTGGGCTGCCGAGGCGCCGGTGCACGGCGCGCTGGCCATCGACACGACGCCAACGGTCGGCCAACCGGTTGCGCCGTCACCGTCCGATCGCCCACTGGCCAGCCACTCCTTGGCCAGTGACCCGTTCGCCGATGACCAGGCATACCCGCTGTCGCGCATCGTCACCTTGCACCCGCACAACTACAACGAAGCTCGGCCCATCGGGGAACGCTACCGGGAGGGAAACCCGGTGATCATGAACCTGACCGAGATGGAGGACCGGGACGCCAAGCGCCTCGTGGACTTCGCTGCTGGGCTGGCCTTCGCGCTGCGTGGCTCGATCGACAAGGTCACCAACAAGGTGTTCCTGCTGTCGCCGCCCAACGTCGACGTTTCGGCTGAGGACAGGCGCCGGATCGCCGAAGGCCGCCTCTTCAACTAACACTCCGCAGTCCAGGGGCCCCGCTCACCCCCGCCTCATCCCCGTCTCGCCACCGATGGCAGAGTGTCGGCGTGGACGTGGTCCGGTTGGTGGTGTATTACCTACTCTTCTTCTTCTGGTTGCTGCTCACAGCGCGTATCGTGGTTGAACTTCTCCGCGCCTTCGCCCGTAGCTGGCAGCCGGTCGGAGGGGTGGCGATCGCGCTTGAGTCGGTCTATACCATGACTGATCCGCCGGTCCGGGCGCTCCGTCGGGTGGTCAAACCCATCCGCATCGGAGGCGTGGGCCTGGACCTGTCCATTATGGTTCTGCTGCTCGTGGTGTTCATACTGATGCGAGTGATTGACCCGAGGATCTAGCGGCCGCCGGAGTTGGGGCCGACACACCAGCGTGTGCATAGTCGAGGAGTGCGTGAGGTGATCCGATGCCGTTGACCCCCGCCGACGTTCACAACGTCGCGTTCAGTAAGCCGCCGATCGGCAAGCGGGGCTACAACGAGGACGAGGTGGACGCCTTCCTCGACCTGGTTGAGGCCGAG
>JBGSWT010000187.1:0-2805 GCA_041751815.1 Pseudonocardiaceae bacterium | reverse complement strand
GTGGGCCTCCGTAAGACCGTGAGGCGCGAGAAGGAGTTGACGTGATCCAGCAGGAGTCGCGACTGCGAGTCGCCGACAACACGGGTGCCAAGGAGATCTTGTGCATCCGGGTGCTCGGCGGCAGCTCGCGCCGCTACGCCGGCATCGGAGACATCATCGTGGCGACCGTCAAGGAAGCCATTCCCGGCGCCAACGTCAAGCGGGGCGATGTGGTCAAGGCCGTCATCGTGCGCACCGTCAAGGAGAAGCGCCGCCCGGACGGTTCCTACATACGTTTTGACGAGAATGCTGCGGTACTGATCAAGCCCGACGGCGAGCCACGCGGTACCCGGATCTTCGGCCCGGTGGGTCGGGAACTGCGGGACAAGCGATTCATGAAAATCATTTCGCTGGCTCCGGAGGTGCTGTAGTCATGAGAGTCCGCAAGGGTGACACGGTCGTGGTCATTGCCGGCAAGGACAAGGGCGCCAAGGGCCGGGTGATCCAGGCCTATCCGGACACCAGCCGGGTGCTCGTGGAAGGCGTTAACCGGATCAAGAAGCACACCCGGATCAGTCGCACCCAGCGTGGTGCGCAAAGTGGCGGGATCGTCACGCAGGAAGCGACCATCGACGTCTCGAACGTCATGGTCGTCGACTCTGACGGCAAACCGACGAGGGTCGGCTACCGCACTGACGACGAAGGCAAGCGCGTGCGCGTGTCGCGGCGCAGCGGCAAGGACATTTGAGATGACGACCGTAGAAACGACGGTACCCAGGCTGAAGGCCCGGTACCGCGAGGAGATCGCCGCCGCATTGCGCGAGCAGTTCAGCTACCCCAACCCGATGCAGATACCTGCAGTGGTGAAGGTCGTGGTGAACATGGGCGTCGGCGAAGCCGCCCGGGACGCCAAGTTGATGGACGGTGCCGTGCGCGACCTGTCGACGATCACGGGCCAGAAGCCCCAGGTGCAGCGGGCCCGCAAATCCGTCGCGCAGTTCAAGTTGCGCGAGGGCATGCCGATCGGTGCCAAGGTGACGCTGCGCGGCAATCGGATGTGGGAGTTCCTGGATCGTTTGCTGACGATCGCGCTACCCCGTATCCGGGACTTCCGTGGTCTGTCGCCGACCCAGTTTGACGGTAACGGTAACTACACGTTCGGACTCAATGAGCAGTCGATGTTCCACGAAATCAATCCGGACAGCATCGACCGCCCGCGCGGCATGGACATCACCGTGGTCACCTCGGCGACCACCGACGAGGAGGGCCGGGCGCTGCTGCGTCGTCTGGGCTTCCCCTTCAAGGAGAGCTGATGGCGAAGAAGGCGCTGATCATCAAGGCCGCGCGCAAGCCGAAGTTCGCGGTGCGGGGCTATACCCGTTGCCAGCGCTGCGGGCGCCCCAAGGCGGTCTACCGGAAGTTCGGGCTGTGCCGGATCTGCCTGCGCGAGATGGCTCACCGTGGCGAGCTGCCCGGCATCAGCAAGAGCAGTTGGTAGGAGATCGCTATGACGATGACCGATCCGATCGCAGACATGCTGACCCGTCTGCGCAACGCGAACTCGGCCTATCACGACCGGGTCGTGATGCCGCACTCCAAGATCAAGGCGCATATCGCCGAGATCCTGCAGCGGGAGGGCTACATCTCGGGCTTCCACACCGAGGAAGCGCCTGTAGGCATGTCCTTGGTGGTCGACTTGAAGTTCGGCCCGAACCGGGAGCGCAGCATCGCCGGCCTGCGCCGGGTGTCCAAGCCCGGCCTGCGGGTGTATGCGAAGTCCTCCTCGCTGCCCAAGGTGCTCGGTGGCCTGGGCGTGGCGATCATCTCCACGTCCACCGGGTTGCTCACCGACCGGCAAGCCGCTAAGCGACGGGTGGGCGGGGAAGTCCTCGCCTTCGTCTGGTGAGAGGGGAGCATACGAGATGTCGCGCATCGGAAAGCAGCCGATCACCGTGCCCTCCGGGGTCGATGTGGTCATCGACGGGCGCACCGTGACGGTGCGCGGACCCAAGGGCACCCTTTCGCACACCGTGCCGGAGCCGATCACCGTGCAGCGGGCGCAGGACGGCACACTGCTGGTCGAGCGGCCCGACGATGAGCGGCGCAGCAAGTCACTGCACGGGCTGTCCCGGACCCTGGTGAACAACATGGTGGTGGGGGTCAGCCAGGGCTACGAGAAGCGGATGGAGATCCACGGCGTCGGTTATCGCGTGGCGCTCAAGGGCTCGGATCTGGAGTTCTCGCTGGGTTACAGCCACCTGGTACCGGTGGCAGCGCCCGATGGCATCACCTTCACGGTCGACAGCCCGACACGGTTCTCCGTGGCGGGTATCAACAAAGAGACAGTCGGCGAGGTTTCGGCGACCATCCGCAAGCTGCGGCGCCCTGATCCGTACAAGGGCAAGGGCGTGCGCTACGCGGGCGAGAAGATCCGGCGCAAGGTCGGGAAGACAGGTAAGTGATCATGGCTGAGGCAGCACCAAAGTTGACGGCTGCGCCGTCGGCAACGAATGCGACGAAACGCCCCCGGCTCGGCAAGGACGTCTCGACTCGACGCCGGTTGGCCAGGTTGCGGCGGCATCACCGGCTTCGCAAAAGGATCAGCGGTTCGCCGGCGCGCCCGCGCCTGGTGGTCAACCGCTCGTCCCGGCACATCGCCGTGCAGCTGGTGGACGACCTGGTCGGGCACACCCTGGCGGCGGCATCCAGCATCGAGCCGGACGTTCGCGCCATGGACGGGGACAAGAAGGCCAGGGCGGCCAGGGTCGGGGAGCTGATCGCTGCCCGAGCCAAGGCCGTCGGCGTGGGCCGGGTCGTCTTCGACCG
>JBGSWT010000186.1:0-5843 GCA_041751815.1 Pseudonocardiaceae bacterium | reverse complement strand
CCTGGCGGCATCATCTGCGGTGTGCTGGCCTCGGCTGACGGCGGCCTCCTGCGCGTGCGTGTCGCCGGCGCCCACGACCCCGTCACCATCCCGCTGAGCACCGTCACGAACCTGGCTGTCGCCACAAACTGCCCTTGACGACCGGCCCACGAGCCCCGCGGAGCGAGAGCGGGGCAAACCGTGGGAGCTACTACGCGGCCAACAGCTGATCGCCCAGTGTGTCCGCCTCCGAGGTCGAGTGGGTGAATCCGGGATACCAGCGGTGGAAGTCGTCGGCGAGTTGGTCGTTGAGGACTCGGGTGCGGATCTGAAGTAGCAGGTGGGCACCTTGTGGGGTCCAGCGCATCTGCTGCTTCTTGACCATGCGTTTGCTGATCACCTGATTGACTGCGGACTCGGTGAACGCGGTGGAGATGGCCTCACCGGCGCGGCGGCGTTCACCGTAGTTGGGGATACGCTCGACGTTGGCGCGCAGGTAGCTGTCGAACTCGCGCACCGCCTTGTGCAGTTTGGTGGGCTCGCCGTCGGGGTGGTGCTGTTGCAAAGGTGGGGTGAGGGTGCGGTGGAGCCCGCTGCCGGCTGCTCGACCGCTACCGTGAGCTGCCGACTGTTCTCAGGCGTGGGCGAATGCTTTCTCGACGATCACCACGTCCGGGTTCGAGTGTCCGTAGGCGAAGATCCGGGCCTGGCCTTTGCGCAGTGCGTGCATCGCCTCGATTCCCTTGAGCGTCCGGTCGGCAGTTACCGGGGTCTTGAACCCGCACTTCGGGGTCGCCCACTGGTAAGCGCGCGTAATCAGCTGTCGCCAGTTCTCTGCGTTGGTGGCCTTGTGTGGTCTCCTGTGTCGATCAGGGGCAGGCGGCCTGGCGGGCCGAGTCGATGATTACTGCTCTGGGGTTGGGATCGGTGGCGGTCTGCTGTTCGTGGCTCATGGTCAGTGGTGAGATCAGTTCGGTGAGGACGTCGTGGCCCTGCTTGGTGAGGAGGTTGGGTTGGGGGGATTTCGTCTAGGCAACGCACCGCGAGCACATGCTGGGGTGGTTCCTGCCAGGCGGGTGCCCGGTGGGGGTTGGCCTGATGCAGCAGGTAGTCGATGACGCGGGCGGTGACTTGCTCGGGGAGCATGCCCGCGATCAGGACGAGAACCTCCTGCCATGCAGGATCGGCCCAATGTCGATCGAACACGTCGCTGAGGAGCTCGTCCACGCTCATGCTGTGCTCGTCCTGGACGCGATGTACGAGGTCCGCCGCGGTGAAGTACTCCAGGAATGACCGGTGTAGGAAGCCGTAGCTGTCCGGGCCGATGCGGCTGAGCAGAAAGTCCCGTTCCCGCAGCTGGACGAGCAGGGCCTTGGCCACCGTCTTGACCTTCTCCGGGGGCAGTTGATACCGCGTCGTGAGGTAGGAGCTGATGACGTCCAGCAGTTGTTTGGCGGGCAAATGGTTGCTGGTCAAGCTGTCCTGGCCTTCGTACATGCGGCGGGCCACCAGCCGCAGCATCTCCTTCTTGTCGTCGCCGTCGATGTAGTCCAGGGTGGGTCGGGGTGCCCGCAGGTGCCGGTGAAGGTCCCGGTATTCCACCAACGTGGACACGATGTGGCGGTAGGCCGCGCTGCGGCGGCGGGGCAGGTCCTGCTGTTGCCCGATGAGCGTGAGCAGGGTCAGCAAAAGCGGGTTGGCGGCCAATTGCTGTAGCGAGGGTGAGTCGGCGATCGTGGCCAGTAGGCGTTGTTGGCGTCGGGTGGCCTCACCTGGGTCGCTGGGGTAGGCCAAGTCGTACCAGCGGCCCACGAACTGGGTGATTTGGTCCTGGTCGAGGTCCTGGAGTGTGACGTGGGTGAATCCGGCGGTATTCAAGGGTGCTCGCCGGTACCCGATCACCCGTGAGGTCACCACGATCCGGACCCGGGGGTACTGGGCCGCGAACGCTGCGATCTGGCGCGTGGTGGTTTCCCTGGCCTTGGGATCCAGGATTTCGTCCAACCCGTCAAAGATCACCACCGCGCGGCCGTCATCTCGCAGGTAGGGATCGAGGACCGCCTTGGGCAGGCCCAGGCCTTCCGTCGCGTGCTGATGATCGATGAGATCGAGGAGGGTATGATCTTGCCACCGCGGCTCGGTGTAGTCCCGGAGTTGCAGCAGGAACGGCACCCACCCGGACAGCGTTTGCAGCGGACCGTCCGGTGAGCCGTCGGCCAGGCTCAGCATGATGTAGTGCACCAGGGTTGACTTGCCCGCCCCGGGATCTCCGAGCACCACCAGGTGTTGGTGGTCGCGGTCGGCGACGACGTCCAACACCGGTCGCGTCGGGCGCGCCCGATGCGCCGCGCGCGCTCTGGTCAGCTGCTCTACCGTGAGATCTCCCGGTAGCACGAGGTCATCAGGCAGGTCGGGAGCCTCGATCAGATCTCGCCAGAGCTGCTTTGGTAACTCCATCGGCGGCGGCTCCAAGCGCACCTGCACGGGGATGTACAGCGACGACAGCGGCAGCGTGTGCTGTCCGCTCAGCTCTGGGGGGGCAAACGCCTCAAGGTCCGATGACCGGTATTGGTCGATCAGCCGCTGTAGGTAGGTGTCGCGCCCGTCTAACGCGAAATTGATCAGCGTGGTGTCCGGCGAGACAACGCGGGTCCTGGTTACCATCGACGGGCGCACGGATGCGCCGGGAAACAGCACCGACGGGGTGTACAGTGCCGGGTCGTCGGTGAGGATCGCCTGGTGCACGCGTTGCAGCTCCGGACCGGTGTCGATGCCCAACTCATTGACAAGGATCTGGCGGATGTTCTGATACGCCTCCAACGCTTCAGCCCGGCGCCCGGCCCGGTACAGGGCCACCATCCGCAGCGCGTGCGGTTTTTCGCGGAGTGAGTACTCCACGGCCACGGCGGTGGTGCCCTCGATGACTTCGATGTACCGGCCGAGAGCAAGATCCACGGCGAGGGATTCCTCGTAGACCGCCTGCCGCTGTTCGGACAGTAAAACTTGGGAGGAATCTAGCGCCGGGCTGGTCACATCAGCCAGGGGTTCACCGGTCCATAGGGCCAGTGCCTGCCGAAATAGCCGCGACGCGGTCTGGGCATCACCGTCGTCGCGGCACCCCCGTCCCTGCTGGGCCAACAGCTCGAACCGCCGCAGGTCGACCTGTTCTGCGGACACCTCAAGCCGGTAGCTCTGCCCTATGGAGGACAGTTCCGCGTGCGCGTGGCTCGCGGCCAGCGCTCGCCGTAGGGCACTGATGCTCTTGTACAGCTGTCCCGTGGGGTGGCGAGGCGGATCATCATCCCAGAGCTGGTTGACGAGATAGTCGCGGGAGACGCTCCGGTTGGTCGACAACAGCAGCAGCGCCAGAACACTCCGTTCCCTCCGCGACCCGAGGGCCACCTCATCGCCGTTGTGGTCGATGATGCGAACCGGGCCGAGCAGGCGGAAATGCATCCCGCCACCAGGGGCCTTCGATCCACTGTCCCGACGCTCCTCTCGCCGCGTCGCGTGTTCGGTGGTGAGCAGCTCCCAGCGTCGGCGCCAGTGCGTGATGTCGCCACTACACGCCCTGACGTAGGCCTCGGTGAGCGACCATGTGGGCTGCGTCACGGCGGAGGCGGCTTCCGCCAACGCCGAAGGCGACATCCCCACCGTGCGCGCCATGCTCCGATAAGGTGGACTACCCGCCTGACGACGCAGGTCGCGCAGGTCACGGGCGAACCGCGCCAGCGGACCATCCCCCTGGATCGGCCGTTCAGGACGAGGCATGCCATGCACCTCTCGCCCAAGTCGAGCGCACGCACCAGCGGTTCCCACCGGAGACGGCGGCCATCAACTGCTGTTGCCGAGGATGCGCCGGCCAACAGTCAGCAGCATGGCCTTGCCGTAGAAGGCCATCAGGCCGATCGCGGTGGCCCCGCCGGCGGCCTGTAGGGCCTGGGTGATCGTAAACCCGCCCCATAGGGTTGTCGCCAGAACAAACCCCAGCTCGGCGATCACCAACACGACCATGGCGAACGCGGTGTAGTCCCGGGACTCTGCGCTCCAACCACCGGTCGGATGAGTCGACGCCGGGCGGCCCGCACTCCCGTTTCCTCGGTTCGGCACACCGTCCGGCATGATAGGACCGGAGGAACCGCCTCCGGGAAAGGTTGGGTACACAACATCCCTTTCCGCAGGAGGAGGTGCCCACGAACGACGTCATGGTTCTCCTGCTCAACTGACCCGGACAGGACTTCAACATCACCGCGCGGTTGGCGCCACGTAAGGGCGATGCTGGCCGTATCGTGCCACAGTCGATGCGTCGCCACCAGAGTGTGCAAACGGAAACATGAGGTCAACGTCCGCTGCAGGACGCATACTTGTCGGGCACGACGAAACCCCCCACTGAACGTGAGGGGTTCGCGGGCGCCATCTCGCGCCAACGAGATGGCCACCGATCCCACCGCCTGTCCGGGTCAGGAACAGCGAAGCGGGAACAGCCTAAGAAGGGCTGCGGTGCGATGCTCGGATAACGAGCTACCGGACAACGACTGAACAACGACCAAATGGCCGCCGACAGGCAGCAACACGGCGATGCTGATCTGCGTGCGGGTCACATCCGGGTCCCCTAACGAGCAACTTGCCGACGACTTCCACCGCTCGTAACCCGGGTTTACCAGGGATGCGGCGCACAGGTAAGTGCGCGTAATAACTGTCGCGTATTCGGTATCGGTTTGGTGGGCCGTGTCACCGGGTGTGATCACCGGCCGCGTAGCGAGTCCAGGTTCCGCCGGCCTCAGCGACCAGCCGGGCGGTGTGGTCCTGGTTGTAGCCGAGCATCTTGGCCACGACGGGCGCTGGTGCTTGGAGGACGAGCTGCCGGAGTGCTGCCGTCCGGCCACGAAGACCGGGGAGCCCGTTTTGGCGTAGGCGCCTCTCGAGGGCTTCCGGGGTCATGGGCTGGCCGCCGCGGCGGCCGGGGAACAGCCAGCGGGCGTCGGGGTTGGTGGCGGTGGTCAGGTTGAGCCGGTGGTCGATGTGGGTGCGGAGTAACCCTGCGAACGGTGGGGGAATCGGTGTTGGCGGGTCGCCGAGCCGGATGCTGACCTCGTTGTCCTGGTGGAGGACATCGTCGATGGTCAGGCGCAGGATTTTGGTCAGTGGCTGGGCGTAGAGCAGCATCAACGTTGCGGCGACTCGGGTCAGCAGGGGGATGTCGTCCTCGGTGAGCAGCCGCCGGATCGTGGCCAGTCGCTGTTTCTGGCTGATGGGTGTCGGGTTGGTCGTGGTCTGGTGCGGGATCGTCACCGGGGTCAGGAGCTGGTTGCGCATTGACCAGCGCAGGAAGGCGTGGGTGAGGCGGCGGGCGGTGTAGGCGTCGGCGTACCAGGCGTCGACGTCGGCCTGTCCGCAGGTGCCGAGTCCCCGGTCTCGGTCGCCTAGCCAGGCCAAAAACGCGATGGCCAGCCGGATCTCCGCGCGGGCTTGCTGGGTCTGTTTGTCGGTGACCGGCCCTCGGTCAGCGAAGCGGCGCAGCCGCCGCTGGACATGCCAGGCGGCGAAGCGCTCCACCATCTGGCGGTGCTCGGGCCGGTCGATTCCGGCCAGGATGTCGCGGAGCCATCGCTGGAACAGCATCAGGTGCCGGTCGGCGGGTGGGAGGACACCGTGGTGCATCAGTAGATCGCGCAGGTAGACCACTGATCGCCAGGGCGACAGGCCGTCGAGCGTGTCGTGGGTGATCGGCGTGCCCGGGTTGGCCAGGGTGCGGAGCAACCGTTGGACGTGGTGTTTGCCGATCCAGGTCAACCCGCTCCTGGGCCGGGTCATGCGGCAGAGTCCCTCGGCGAACGGCGTCAGCTCGGGCCGGATGTTGCCAG
>JBGSWT010000185.1:0-4734 GCA_041751815.1 Pseudonocardiaceae bacterium | reverse complement strand
GGGCGCAGACGAGCGCGTCCTGGACGTAGCGGCCGGCACCGGCAACGTCGCAGTGCGAGCCGCCGCGCGCGGTGCGCAGGTCACGGCCTGTGACATCGCTCCGCGGATGGTGCAGTTGGGCCGGGAACGCACCGGACCCGGGGTGGAGTGGATCGAGGCCGACGTCGAGGACCTACCGCTGCCCGACGCCACTGTGGACATCGCGCTCTCCGCCTTCGGTGTGATCTTCGCACCCCGACCCGAAGTGGCCCTTGCCCAGTTGTGCCGGGTGCTGGTGCCCGGCGGGCGGCTGGGCCTCACGGCGTGGACCGTCGACGGCTACATAGCCGAGCGAGCCCGCATCATCAGAGAGTTCGTGGCCCCCGATCCCACCGGGCCCGACACGCTGAGCTGGGGTGATGCGGACGTGCTGGAGCGCAGATTGACCGCTGGGTTCACCGACGTGCGGATCGAGCGCCGGACACTGTCCTGGCATTTCGACTCGGCCCAGCACATGACTACGTTCTACGGCGCGCACTCAGCGGCGTACGTCACCGCGAAGCAGGCGGCTGGGGATCGGGCCGGCGCGATGGTGGCCGCGCTGGAGCAACACGCGTCACCCGACGGCGGCCCGGTGCGAATCGACGCCGAGTATTTGCTGGCGCAGGCGTCAGCGCGTCAGTAATGCCGGAATGTCCTGGGGCGCCATCGGCGCAGCGAATGCGGCGCCGCGCGCGCAATCCGCTCCGGTGTGCCGCCACCAGTCCGCCTGCGCTGGGTCATCGATGCCCGCCACGGTGACGGTGGTGCCGGTGCGGCGCATCAAGGGCACCAGGCCGGCCAATGCGGAGCCCAGCACCGAATTGGGCTGCGTAGCCATGCGTACCAACGGGCCGGCCAGTTCCACCCCGCGCACCGGTAGGGATTCCAGCAGGGTGAGGTTCCCGACTGCCTGGCCGTATCGGGTGAGCACGGTGCCCACTCCGATATCCGCCAGGGTGCCCACGTTGTCCACCGCGTCGCCATGTTCCGCGACGATCACCTCGACCGGCATCCCGAGGTGGATATCGTGCGGTCCGAGCTGGGTCGCATCCAGAGCGCCACGAACCACCGACACCAGGTCGGGGTCCTGGGTCAGATAGCTGCTGAGGTCAACGCGGACCGGCGGCACTGCGGCGCCCAGCTGGCCACGCCAGCTGCGGAGCTGCTCGCAGGCTTGCCGCAGCATCCACGGCCCGATCGACAGACCCAGGCCGGTCTGCTCGGTGAGCGCAACACAGTCCTCATGCGCCACAACACCGCGCTCGGGATGGTCCCAATGCAGCAACGCCGCCAGCGCCACTATCCGGCCGGCATCGGCAGCGGCGGGATCGAGCCGGACCAGCGATTGATAACACAGGGTGAGATGCCCGCTTTCCCATGCCTCGGGCATAGCGGTGGCCAATGCATACTGGGCCCGCCGGTCGGCGTCCGCGGGCGGGTCGTAAAGCGCCCACTGCCCGCGTCCGGTTCGCTTGGCCTGGTGCAGCGTCGACTCTGCGGCGCGGATCAGCTCTTTAGCATCAGTCTCTCCCACCGCGCGTCGCATGATGCCGACACACGCCGAGACCGCCAACCCGCGACCGGCGAGATAGACCGGTTCGGACAGCTCGGCGTTGATGCTCGCGGCGAAACTCGCGGCGCTGGGAGCCGTCGGCGAATCCTCGATGACGATCGCGAACTCGTCGGCGCCAAACCGGGCGACCATGGCACGCTCCCCCGCAACAAGCGCCTGAAGCCGCCCAGCGACCGATCTCAGCAGCAGGTCACCGACGCCCTGGCCGAGGCCGTCATTGACGATCCCGAAGCAGTCCAAGTCGATCTTGCATAGCGTGACGGCCACGTGACGGTCCCGCTCGAGCAGGGCTTCGAGGTGGATCGCGAAATGCAGCCGGTTGGGCAGCCCGGTCAGCAGGTCATGCAATGACTGGTGGCGCACCCGCTGCTCGAGCAGGTGCACGTCGGTGACATCCTGGATCATCGTGACGTGGTGCGTCGGGCTTCCCCCAGCGTCACGCAACACGGACACGATCAGCGTGACCAAGGTCGTGTCCCCGTTGGCGGCGAGAAGCTTGGCTCTGCTCCTCCGCAAGGGTGCTGGCTTCCCCGCGCTGAGCCCCTGATAGCCGTCCCGAAGCGTGGCCGCGTGGTCGGGATGGAACAGTTCGCCGATGTCGCGGCCGGTCAGCTCGGCGCGCGGGTACTGCAGGATCTCGGTGAGCGCGCCGTTGGTCCTCGTGACGGTGCCGTCCAGCCGGCTGATCGTCATGCCCACCGGCGCGGAGTCGAACACTTCCCGGAACCGGGCCTCGCTCTGCTCGAAGTCGCGACGGTGCAGCGCGGCGGCATATCCGGAGGCCAGTGCACCGAGCAGGGTGATGACCTTGGCCGTCAAGCCTTCGACGATGCGCAGCTCAGGCAGCTCGGTCAAGGCATGCCCGAGGATCTCGATGGTTCGACCCAGGGCTTGCTCACCGGTGCAGCCCGCGGCTACGAGATTGGCGCCGACCTCCGTCGCATGGTCCGGAGAAAACGGCACCTGCCTGAGCGCGTCGATCAGGACGTCGAGCTGATCACCGAGACTTTTGTCGACCGGGTGGCCCTGGAGAGGGACGTCGACGGCCGAACTCACCGCGTCCGCCCAGGCACGAGTCAGTTCCGTGCGCACGAACGACCGAACCGGACTGCTCATATGGCTGCCCCATTCACCTGCGTCCTCCGCAGCCCGGTCGACCCAGTGTCTTCGGCGATCGTACCGAACTGTTAACACTGGGTTTCGTCCAGACCGGGAGGTCGGTATGGAGGACGCCCGTATTCTGCGCACTGTGCGAGTTCTCGTCATCGGCGCTGGCGCCCGCGAGCACGCTCTGGTGCTGGCCCTGTCCAGCGATCCATCGGCCACGGCGTTGGCTTGCGCGCCCGGTAATGCCGGCACCGCGGTGCTTGCGCAGCAGCACGATGTGGATGTCACCGATCCGTCGGCGGTCGCGCAACTGGCGATGTCCTGGTCAGCTGATCTGGTGGTGATCGGCCCCGAGGTGCCACTGGTGGCGGGCGCGGCCGACGCGGTACGGGCAGCCGGCATCGCGTGCTTCGGTCCATCGGCCGGCGCGGCGCAGATCGAGGGATCCAAGGCGTTCGCGAAGGACGTGATGGCCGTCGCTGGGGTGCCCACCGCCCGCAGCGAGCTGGTGGACAACCCGGCCCGGTTGGACGCGGCGTTGGGGCGTTTCGAACCGCCGTGGGTGGTCAAGGACGACCGGCTGGCCGCGGGAAAAGGGGTGGTGGTCACCGAGGACATGGAGGTGGCCAGGGTGTACGCGCTGACGCTGCTCGACGACGGCCATCCAGTGCTGCTGGAATCCTATCTGGACGGTCCGGAGGTCTCGCTGTTCTGCTTGGTCGACGGTGGTGCCGTGGTGCCTCTGCTGCCCGCCCAGGACTTCAAGCGAGTCGGCGAAGGCGACGTTGGCCCGAATACCGGCGGGATGGGCGCCTATGCCCCGCTGCCCTGGGCTCCAGATTCTTTGGTTCCTGACGTCGTGGATCGGATCGTGCAGCCGGTGGTCGACGAGCTGGCCCGGCGCGGCAGTGGATCTTTCGGGGGGTTCTCCGGGTTGCTCTATGCCGGCCTGGCACTCACCGCACAGGGCCCGCAGGTGATCGAGTTCAACTGCCGCTTCGGTGACCCGGAAACCCAGGTCGTGCTGGCGCTGCTGCGTACGCCGCTGGGCGGGCTGCTGCATGCCACTGCTACTGGTGCGCTGGCCCAGCAGCCGGTCCTGCGCTGGGATCCGGGGGCGGCGGTGGCTGTCGTCGTGGCCGCCGAGGGATATCCCGGCACCCCGCGGACCGGAGACGTGATCACCGGGGCGAATGGAGCGGGTGTGTTGCACGCCGGTACCCGCCGCCGCGACGACGGCGCCGTAGTGTCGGCCGGCGGGCGGGTGCTCTCGGTGGTCGGTACGGGCGTCGATCTCGCTGCCGCACGAGTGCAGGCCTACCAGCGTGTCGAGCAGGTACAGCTCCCTGGCGGGCATTACCGCCGTGATATCGGATTGCCTGCGACGCGCCGCGAGTCTTGGCCTGTCGGCGAGGGCTGACGCGATAACCTCCCGGACGATCACTGCGGAAGAAGTGGAGGCCGAGCGAGACGATGGTCATATGCGACCGCCAGGGCGACGAACTGCTGCTGTCACTGTCGCCGGAAGGCGTGCGCTTCCTCCGCGAACAGTGGTCTTGGTTGCGTGAGCTGGTGCGCTGGCAGCTGGGCGGTTGCACCGACGACCCACTGTCCCAACTCACCGGACTGCCGGTACCTACCGGTGTGATCGACGGCCGGCTGGCCTATGTCGTGGACTATTGGTGCGGCACGGACGAGACTGGCCCGGTCCGCCAGGTCTGGGAGGGTTGGGTCCTGCACGACTTGGAGCACAGCCTGTCCCGGGTGCTCGGTACACTGCCCCGCCACGGCGGCGTAGTCCAGCTGCCCGGCCAGGGTTATCCAGCCGCCGCCGAATGGGGCTGGATGTTGGAAACGCTGCACGTCGTGCTGGACGTCTCCGGACGGGTCAGTACCCAGGGTGCACCGGAGCGCATGCTGCCACCGCCGCCGTCGGCTCAGGACACCGACAGCTACCGACGCAGCCTGCGGTGGTTGGAGATGGTGCTCGACGCGCTGGCGCAGGCTGGGCGGGCCGCCCCGGCCGGCGCCAC
>JBGSWT010000184.1:0-2564 GCA_041751815.1 Pseudonocardiaceae bacterium | reverse complement strand
GCGCCACTAACCGGCCTGAGCTCATCGACCCGGCACTGCTGCGGCCCGGTCGGCTGGAGCGGCTGGTGTACGTGCCACCACCGGACACCGGCGCACGCGCGGCAATCCTGAGGTCGGTGGCCCGCAACACCCCGCTGGCGGCCAACGTGGATCTCGAGGCGCTGGCCGCGGACCTGGAGGGTTACTCCGCGGCGGACTGCGCGGCGCTGGTCCGCGAGGCTGCGCTCACTGCCATGCGGGAGTCGCTGCAGGCCACCGAGGTGACCGCGGCGCACCTGGCCGCGGCACGCAAAGCTGTCCGTCCGTCGTTGGATCCGGTGCAACTTGCCGCGCTAGCCGGCTACGCCGCGCCTCGATAACCGGCGATCACGGAGAGGCGTAGTCGTTCGTGACGATCACGATCAAGCCGGAATCGGCGTTCGCGATGCCCGGGAACCGGGGTTCGACGCGCATCCCGAACTCGGCGCCGAGGGCCTCAGCGTAGTTGCGCTGGTCAGTTCCCTCCTGGTAATACGCGGTAGTCGTGGGGATCGCGCCCTGGGCGTAGTTGCCGACCTCGACCACCGTCCAGCCAGCGGCAGTGAGATCATCCGCGGCCCGCGCGGCCAGGCCCCGGATGGTGCTGTTGTTGTAAACCCGCACCTCACCGCGGCTGGAACTCTGATCGATGGGGCCCTGGTTGAGGCGCTCCCCCTCGCCGACCGGCGCGTCCTCGGCGGCGTCCGGTAGACCGAGCGGGGGAACGATGGGGGCTGCCGCCGGGTTCGACGTCGCCGTCGGCGGATACGGAATGGTGGAAGGAATCGCCGGAGCGCTACTGGGAGTAGAGGTGGCCGCCGGCGTGGCAGCGGCAGGGGACGGCTGCCCCCCGGTGGTCGCCCGCACCACCCCGATCAGCACGGCGATCACCGCGAGGCTGAGCAGGGCCAACCCGGCGATCCGCGCTCGCCTGCTGGCTCCGGTCCCGTTCGGGGTCATCGCGCTAGGTCTGACTCTGGTGGCGTGGGTCGACACCAAACCGGCTAGCAGCTCTCGCTCGCTGGCGACCCGACCGCAGCCGGCGCAACCGCTTGATCAGCATCGGGTCGGCGACGAGCGCCTCCTGCCGGTCGATCAAACCGTTGAGGATTTGGTAGTAGCGAGTGGCGGACATGTCGAACAGCTCACGGATGGCCTGTTCCTTTGCTCCGGCGTACTTCCACCACTGACGCTCGAAGGCCAAGATCTCGCGCTCCCGGCTACTCAGACCTTCGGGGTGGTCGTCGATCGGGGGCAGCGCCGCTGCGGCGTCCATCGCGCTCCTCGGTTCACGATCCCGCGACTACGTCCGACGTCCGGGCGGGTGGCGGTCAGAATCACAGTACTGTAATTCAGAGGGCCATTGAACCACGCAGCAGCCCGGTGCAACCGGCGGCGCTCTCGAGACGCGTCGCCAGGCAGGGGTATGTGGGACGGAGCAGACCACGATTACAGTGCCCCCTCATGGCTGTCCGCCCGATCCGGATCGTCGGCGATCCGGTGCTGCACACCCCCACCAGGCCCGTCACCGAGTTCGGCAGCACGCTGTACCCGCTGATCGACGACATGTTCGACACGATGGCGGCGGCCCAGGGTGTCGGGCTCGCTGCCAATCAGATCGGCGTGGGCCTGCGGGTGTTCGTCTACGACTGCCCGGATGGGGAAGGCGTTCGGCAGCGAGGTGTGGTGGTCAACCCAGTGCTGCAGAGCAGTGCACGACCGGAGACCATGCCCGATCCCGAGGACGACTGGGAGGGCTGCCTTTCGGTACCCGGTGAGTCCTTTCCCACCGCGCGGGCCAGCTGGGCTCGGGCCACCGGATCCGATGCAGACGGCGCACCGCTGACCGTCGAGGGCACCGGCTTCCTGGCTCGATGCCTGCAGCACGAGACCGACCACCTCGATGGGATCATTTACCTCAACCGGCTGGTCGGCCGGCATGCCCGCGAGGCGAAAAAAATGCTCAGAGCCCAAGGCTGGGGCGTGCCCGGCCTAGCCTGGGACCCCGCGACATGCCCACCAGAAGACTGACCGCCTGAGCCCAAGGCGCCATTCGGCTCCGAATGGCGGCTAAGGACGCGTGCCGACCGCTATTCGGCTCCGAACTGCAGGTGCGGGCGGCGACGCTGAGCGGAACACCCGACCGGGTAGCAACGTTGCGGGAGTAACGGTGTAATCCCCCGGAGGGTGGTGGGCACGGTGGACCCCTTGGACTCCTACTCGCGGACGGTCAGCTCAGTCGCTGCGGCAGTCACCCCGCACGTGGCAAGCCTGCGAATCGGGCCAGGGGCTGGATCAGCCGTCGTCTTTGCCGACGACGGGCTCCTGCTGACCAATGCGCACGTCGTGGGCTCCGTCCACGACGGCGTCGCAGCATTCACCGACGGCACCGAGAGCCGTTTTGATGTCGTGGGTAGCGATCGACTGTCTGACCTTGCGGTGCTGCGAGCCCGGAGCGCCACGCCGCCGGCGGTCGTCCTGGGCGACGCCGACGACCTGGTCGTCGGGCAGCTGGTGGTCGCCGTCGGTAATCCTCTCGGACTCGC
>JBGSWT010000183.1:0-1736 GCA_041751815.1 Pseudonocardiaceae bacterium | reverse complement strand
CCGGGATCTCGACCGTCCCAACGTCACGGTCAAGGTGCAGGAGGACTTCATCGCCACCGGCACGGAAACGCTGGACAAGCTCGACGAATACATCCGGCAGTGCGATGCGGTGATCCACCTGGTGGGCGACATGACCGGCGCATTGGCGCAGGCCCCCTCGGTGGCGGTGATTCGGCACCGCTACCCGGACCTCGCCGAGCGCCTACCGGTGCTGGGCCCCTTCCTGGATCCCGGCGGGCCCGCCCTCTCCTACACCCAATGGGAAGCCTGGCTGGCGTTTTATCACCATAAGGTGTTGATCATCGCCACGCCGCAGGACGGCGCTCCGCGGGACGAACGCTACCAGTTGGTCGAGGACCAGCGCGCGGCTCAGCAAGCCCACCTGGCGCGCCTGGAAAAGGTCGAGCGCTACCCGGAAATCCGCTTCACCAACGCCGATCGACTTGCGGTGGACATGCTGCGCTCGAAGGTGCAGGACATCCTCGCCCTGGCCGGGGCGGTGACAAAGCCAGCCAATCTCCCCTACGTGAGCATTGGCGAGCTCTTCAAAGGCCGCGAGACGCTGCTCGACGACCTCGCCAAGAGCCTCGGACGTGTCCCGGAGAGTGGCGCCGCATCCGTCGTCGCAAGGGTGCTGAATGGCATGGGCGGCGTAGGCAAGACGCGGCTGGCGCTGGAATACGCCTGGCGGCGTAAGAGCGAATACGCAGCGCTGCTCTTCGTCATCGCCGACAGCCGCGAAGCGCTGCAGCGCAATCTGGCGGCCCTGTGCAAGGTCATGAACCTCCCCGAGCAAGGGGACACGGACGAAGGCAGGCAGCGCGATGCGGTACTGGGATGGCTGCGGCAGCACCCCGGCTGGCTGCTGGTCTTGGACAATATCGATTCGGAAGAGGCCGCCACCGCGGTCGAAGCACTGCTCCCGCAACTTCTCGGCGGCCACGCCCTGCTCACCAGCCGGCTGACCAACTGGAGCGGCAGCGTTGCGGCGCTGCCGCTGGACGTGCTCTCGCCCGAGGCCGCTGTCGACTTCCTGCTGGCCCGCACGGATGCGAAACGGCGCAAGCAGGCCGACGACCCGGCCGCGGCACGAACCCTGGCCGAAAAACTGGGCCGCCTCGCCCTGGCCCTGGAGCAGGCCGGCGCCTACATTGCCCAGCGCCGCCTCGCCTTCGCGCACTACCTCGCGGAATGGCAAGGCCAGCGGGACAAGGTGCTGGCGTGGTTCGACCCCCGCCTCATGCAATACCCGAAGCCCGTGGCCATTGCGTGGCAGACCTCCTTCGACCAACTCCGCGGACCCGCCCGGCGGTTGCTGCAGCGCCTGGCCTGGCTGGCCCCCGAACCCATTCCCGAATCCCTGATGGAGGTGCCCGTGCCGGAGCTCGATGTCCCCGAGTCCGATCCCTTTGGTGCCCTGGCCGAGCTGGAATCCTATTCCCTGGTGACCCGTGCCGTTGACACCCCGAGCTTCAGCGTCCATAAGCTGATACAGGAGGTCACCCGCCGCAGCGAGCGTGACGACCCGGTGCACGCCACCCTCACCGAAGCGTTGCTGTGGATCGACGCCGCTTTTGGAGGCCATACTCAGGACGTGCGCGATTGGCCCGTTCTCGATCCCCTGGCGCCCCACGCGCGGGCGGTCACAGCGCACGCCGACGCGGCCGAAATCGCCGGGCCCACCGCTCGCCTGATGCACTACGCCGGCATGCTGATGTTCGCGAAGGCCCTGCACG
>JBGSWT010000182.1:0-4454 GCA_041751815.1 Pseudonocardiaceae bacterium | reverse complement strand
GGGGGCGCTGCGCTGCACGCCGCGCATGCCGTGAGGACGAGCGCCGCAAGTCCGACGAGGACATGGTCGACCGGTGTGCGAGACGTCATGGCTCCCTCTCCACGATCTCGTTCCCGAGCGTGCCGCACACGCCGTCCGGCGCCCGCCGCGCATGGCCGTTTCACCCGATCGGGACCGGCGTGCTGATCAGATCCGCGCGTAGCCGACGCTCTCGGCCTCGTGGCCCGAGGTATGTCCGAGCCGGGGGTCGAAGTCACGAGCGGATCCCTGAGTGGAACCGCAACCTCGCCCCGACGACACGCCGCACCACGCGTCTATGCCCAGAACCCTGAGCCGTCATCCTGGTTGCACGGGCTACTTTCCGGAGTTCTCCATCCCATCCACGGACTTCTCGCCCGGCCAGTGGCTCGGACGGTCTCCGCGAAGCGGAAGCGTCTCATCGACTCCGAGGTCGACGCGGGCGGCGTCGTAGAAGGCAAAGCGCAACCTGATCTGCGCGATGTGCACCTTCGTCCACTCCTCACCATCTGCGTTCTTGCCTCGGGCAAACGCTTCCAACTCCCAGGCGTTGCGGTTGCACGCTTCGCCCGCAGCTACCGCCTTACCGCCGAGGAGGCGCACGACCTCCCACGCTTCACCTCGTGCGGCCTCCGCCTTCGCGAGTTGGCTGACCCCGTGCTCGACGTCGATCGCGGCTGGCCCCGCCCCTTCACTCTTGTGAAGTCCTCTTGTTGCAGCGAGTCGAATTGAAAGGTGATTCATCCGCTTAATGGCGTTGGCGTAGGCCACGTACGCCTCAAGACGCTTCACGTCCCAGCGTGCCTTATGAGTGCGCTTCCACTTCCACGACTCCACCAAAGATGTCGCAATGAAAGAAGCGGCCGCGCCGACGAGAACAGCGACAATCGTCACGATCTGCTGACCGATCACGAGCGGAGACGCTACACGCGAGGCATGCGCACGTGGCTTTGCGCGTTGGTTCCGGGCACGGCATAGCGGACGGACGAGGGCCGGGCAGCCGCGGGGCTTGAGCAAGTGCCCGCAGCTGACCGATCTTGAACCAGACGTTGGGAGCCGAGGCTCGGCTCCACCTCTCCACATGTGCACTCGCACCAACCTCGCCGCCCCCACCGCGAGAGCCCTCCCGCAAGGAACCCCTACCGGACACCCCATGCCGCGACGGTGTGGCGATCACGGCCAGGACCAGCGGAGTCTCACATAGCTGGTACGGATTGATTCTCAGTGAAGGAGGGCTATCCATTACATCCAGATCATGTGCGGCACTCTGATCGGCTACGCGCGTTGCTCCACCGACGCCCAGGACCTCATGTCCCGGCCGACGATGTACCGCACCCTCCAGCGGAGCCAGGCCTCCCAGGCACGGTGACGCTGTGCCCGCGCACCAGCCGGATAAGCCATATCCTCCTGATTTTCGGCGAGTACTTCGGCAACCCCCTGGTGTCCTGCACGGATGACCATGCATATCAACGCAGACTCATGCTAGGGATCGAAGACACGCTTCTCGGCATGAGCGTGCACTCAGCCGCTCACGCCGCGCGAGCGGGATGCGGACCGCAACTGGTTGCGCCCCCAGAGATGGTGTACGGAGTTATCGCTGGTCAGCGGCTTGGCGTCGTGAGACGGCCACCGTGTCGATTTCCGCTTCAACGTGTAGAGCGTAATGCCGCCCTTTCCGGGGTTAAGCATTTCATCACTGCAGAACCCATAAAGTTCGGTATTCAGAGTCGACCGCAGTCGGGGCTACACTCCGTCCTAGGAGGAGAGGGGTACTAGGACGAGAGGGGGAACCGCGGTGGAAGCGAACCGACCGCTGCGTGTCACGCCTGTGGCATCCCGGTCGGCGCGTGGCGGTTGGGCGAGTCGGCACCAGATCGCCGACGCCGTCAAGTCTGTCTGTGGTGGGAGACCGGGCGTCGTAACGAGGTTGACCCGCGCCACCTTGCAAAGCTCGAGCGATGCCATCGCGATCTCGTCCGCCGGCACCGTTCGACGCTCCGTCGCTGACAATCTGGAGGAGCCATCATGTATGAGTCGCGCGGTATTTCTCTCTTCGGTCTCGTCTATGTGATCATTGGTGTGATAGTAGCGCTCAGTACCGGTTACACGGTCACTAGTTTTGGCGAGCTTCTCTCCTTCCTTTTAGCCATGTTCCTTTGGCCTCTTGTACTGCTTGGTGTTAACCTCCATATCGCTGTCTAGCCGACAAAGCAATATGGCGACATTCTGCGCACGTCGCAGATCGAGTAACGACAAATTGATCACAACGCATGTGTGAGGGCGGCATCGTCGGCGGCGGTGTCCGCTCCGGTCCAGGTAATCCCAGGTGGTGGATGGGCAAGGTGCCAGCGCACTGATTCCGCGACGCGGGTCGTCGGGTCGCCCGGTGTCCAGCCGAGCAGGGTTTGTGCTCGAGTGACGGAGACGAGCAGGTGCTGGGCGGGTGCGGCGGTTAAGGCAAGGTCGCTGGGCAGTGTTGTATCAGGCACAGTGACCAGTTCGGCAGCACTGCCCGCAGCCACGAGAATCTGGCTGAACCAACCGCGAAGGGTGCACGTCCGGGTTTCACCAAGGTCCACCGCGAGGCCGTCGGCGGCTCGGTTGTCTATCGCGGAGAGAACGCCGGTGGCCAGGTCGTCAACGTGGCCCCGGGTCCACAGTAGATTGGCTGCGCCGATGGGGATGTGCCTGCGATGCGCGCGCAGCCGCCGCACAACGGCGCCGCGGCGCAACCATCGTTGCTCGACGTCGAGCTTCTCGTAGTCGGCAGGGACCTGGACCGCGGTACCGCGATGGGGGTAGCGCTCAGCGCGTAGCTCGGAGTCCTCGGTGATCGGCATAGCGGCAAGCTCGCGACCAGTGCGCAGGCCGGTGAAGGCCGCATAGACGTCCTGGCTCGACAGCACCACAGTGGGTACTTCGGGCAGCACCGGCAGGACCGTATCGACATCTGAGCCGGTCAATGGGCAGCTGTCGACCACGGCATCGGGAGCGAACTGGGCGATGGGCTGGGCGTGGTCGGCGAGCTGATGTCGATCGGTGTGCAGGTGCTGCACGGGGATCCACTGATCAGGCTCGGCACGGCCACGGTGCACCACCAGCACGGTGTCACCACGTTCGTGCAACCGCTCGGCAATCCGGCGGCCGAGGAACCAGGTACCGCCCAGCACCAATACCCGCATCGGTAGCCCGTCCCTGCTACGGCCCGCCGAGAACGGGGTTCTTCATCCGCGAGCGTCCGGGATCTCATCGTATGAGGGAATCGCATGTTCTTGTTCGTCCAGTAGGCCGGCCAGCACCGGCCTACTGTGCGGTCATGTCCCCGCGCCTTGTTCCTTCCGTGCGGCCTCAACCGATGATCGCCGTCGCAAACGTGCCGGAATCCAGCCGGTGGTATCAGCATGTGTTAGGTGCCACCAGCGGTCACGGCGGTGCCGAGTACGAGCAATTATTGGTTGACGGAGTGATGATCCTGCAGCTGCACCGGCTCGACGTCGGCCATCACCACGGCACAATCGGAGACCCTGAGCAACCGATCGGCAACGGTGTCGCAATCTGGTTCGAGGCCGACGATTTCGAGGCCGCGGTCCGCCGGATCCGCGACGCTGACGCCGAGGTGGTCACCGAGGTACACCTCAACGCCAACGCTGGTCATCGCGAGATCTGGATTCGTGATCTCGACGGATACCTCGTCGTGTTCGCCGAGGCACACCGCCACTGATCGACGGACGAAACCCATGGCCACGGAATGAGCCCAGCGGAGCGAGGCCGGCAGCCAGGTTAACTCAGCCTGCCGCGTCAGCCAGCACGCGATCGATCTCACCGGCAAGCTCGACGTCCTGACCGGTGATACCGCCCTCGGAATGCGTGCTGCAGCGGAAGGTCACGGTACGCCAGCGGATATCGATGTCGGGGTGGTGATTGCGTGCCTCAGCGATCTCGGCCACCGCGCGGACCGCTTCGATTGCCCCCGGGAAGCTGGGCAGTTTCGCGGTACGCACGATCGCATCACCGTCACGCTGCCAATCCGTGAGCCCCTTCAGGGCACCTGCCACCCGCTCGTCGTCCCAGAGCTGCGCCATGCCGCCAATCCTGGCAGAGGTCAACCGCAGCACAACCGTGACCGGGCCGTCGGCGGGCACGAAAGGCCGGCACACCGTGCACGGGAAGCGGACACACCGGGCAGGGGAGGCGGACACACCGGGATGGGGGGTCAGGCTTCGCGGGTGGTTGTGCGGAGGAGGGTGAGGCCTACGCCGACCAGCAGGTAGCACCCTGCGCGGAGGCTGCTGGAGGCTAGCCCGTCCAGCGGTAAGGGATCGCGCAGCACATCGACGATGGCGAACCAGCCGGTGGTGATCAGCAAGGGCTGCAACCAGTCCAGAGCGGGGATCGCGGAGAGCACCCCGAACACGATCAAGCCGCCCAACACCGCC
>JBGSWT010000181.1:0-5135 GCA_041751815.1 Pseudonocardiaceae bacterium | reverse complement strand
CAACACCGTGGGCGCCACCTCACGTGACTACCACGGCGTCGCCGTCACCTACGCCCAGGTCGCCGCGCACCCGACCCTGCACCGGGTGCGCACCGAAGGACGCCGCACGCTGGTGGTCCTCGATGAGATCCACCACGCCGGGGACGCCAAGAGCTGGGGTGATGGGGTACGGGAGGCATTCACCCCGGCGGTGCGCCGGCTGGCACTGACCGGCACCCCGTTTCGCAGCGACGACACGCCGATCCCGTTCGTCAGTTACGAACCGGATGCCGACGGCGCATTGCGCTCCGCCGCCGACCACTCCTACGGCTACCCCGAGGCACTCGCCGACGGCGTGGTGCGACCGGTGGTATTCCTCGCCTATTCCGGCGAGGCCCGCTGGCGGACCAGTGCGGGGGAGGAGTATTCGGCGCGGTTGGGGGAGCCGCTCACTGCCGAGCACACCGCCCGGGCCTGGCGCACCGCATTGGATCCGGCGGGCGAGTGGGTCCCCGCGGTGCTGACTGCCGCGAACACCCGACTGGCTCAGCTACGCGCCGGCGCACTGCCCGATGCGGCCGGTTTGGTGATCGCCACCGACCACACCGCCGCCAGGGCCTACGCCAGGATTCTGGGTCAGATCACCGGACGGGAGCCGGTGCTGGTGCTGTCTGACGACCCGTCGGCCTCCGGGCGGATAGCCGAGTTCGGTGCCTCCGACGAGCGCTGGCTGGTCGCGGTCCGAATGGTGTCCGAGGGTGTCGACGTGCCCCGCCTCGCGGTTGGGGTGTACGCCACCTCGGCGGCCACCCCGTTGTACTTCGCTCAGGCGGTGGGCCGATTCGTTCGTTCCCGGCAGCCTGGCGAGACCGCCACGGTGTTTTTGCCCAGCGTGCCGGTGCTGCTGGGGCTGGCGAGCGAACTGGAGAAGCAGCGCGACCACGTGCTGGGGGCGCCACACCGGGCCGAGGAGGGCTGGGATGACGCTGCGCTCGCGCAGGCCAACGCGCAACGCGACGAGCCCGGAGAGCAGGAGCACGCCTTCACCGCGCTGGGTGCCAGCGCCGAGCTGGACCAGGTGATCTACGACGGCTCCTCCTTCGGCACGGCCGCCTTCGCTACCACCGAGGACGAACAGGACTACCTCGGCTTACCGGGACTGCTGGAGCCCGATCAGATGCGGGCGCTACTGCGGCACCGCCAGGAACAGCAGCTGACCCGGGCGACCGAGCGCTCGCCGTCAGCGCCGGCTCGGACACCGACGATGCGAGAACGCCTGGGCGAGCTGCGCCGGGAGCTCAACACCCTGGTGGCGTTGGCGCATCATCGCACCGGCCGGCCGCACGGGGCGATCCACCAAGAAGTCCGCACCGCCTGCGGCGGCCCACCCACCGCAATGGCCACCGCCGTTCAGCTCGAGCAGCGCATCGCGTACCTCCGCTCCCGCTAATGGGCCGACAATGGAGACATACGGGCAGTCACGGGTGCCGGCGTCGGCGAGACATAGCATAATAAAGTTATGGTGCGCAACGTCGCAGACGGGGGCGCACCAGCGGGAACATCGAAGATGGCTGGCACTCTTACATCGACGTTATCGGTGCTGGGATCATCGGCATGTTTGCGCACCTGTACGCTTATGTTGTTGCGCGCACGGTTCCACTTGATCACTTGGTCATGAGCGTGATAACGGCAGTCCCAGCAGCCACCAGAGTCCCTATTGCAGATAGAGCGGCAGCTTGGCCTCCAATCCCGGAAAATGTCCGTCGCGCGAGTGTCGCCCACGAATGTCGAGATACAGCCATATGTAGCTTCTGCCACTTATGCTGCCTGATCCAACAGCCAATCAATAGGCCGTTCGCATTGTTGCGACAGAAGTCGTAATCACGCGTTTCGGCGCAGCACCATACAGGAGCTTGAAAAAGGCAGTACAGAAAAGCCAACCCGGAACCGACCGCGATAGTTGTCGCTCCAAGTGCAGAGTTCCACGCACCGACAATCAGAAACGCGATAACGAGGTAACCCCAAGACCGCCTAATGACTCGCTTAGTGTTGCGTTTCATATTGATTAAGGTAACTGAGCAAGCGCATGGAACGTAGAGCCGATCGGCTGACCTGGTATACACAGTAGAGTGATAGATGCAAACTCGATAGTTCGTAGATCCACTCGGGGATCAGGACTTCACTGCACTAGCGAACTGCCGCCCCGCGCATGCCTCGCAAGTCTTGCCGTAAGGTTCGTCGTGGAGCTGCACGACCATCATTAGCAGGTGCTCATACTGCGACCTGTGGACGCCGATGGGGTGATAGGCGCGCTCGTCAATGGCGTGGTGCTGAAAATCCAGCACGCTTAGTCCCCACTTGATGCTCATCCTAGCCACTCCCGGAGGGCGTCGAACAGGACGCGGGCACCGTCCTCGTCCAGCGTGATCACGCATGATCCATCCGCGTGAGGGTTTAGCTCGATTTCCCCGTCGCACTTGCTAACGAGCAGGTTGGCGAAGCCGACCGGCCCCCGGTGCACGGAGCAGGTCGCGGGAATGGCCCGGCGGTTGCCGTTCACTACTCACCCTCTCGCTAGCGTGGTAGCGCCGCTCGGCCCGGTCGGGGCAGTAGGCCGGGCGGCTACGCCGCCGTTGCGAGGGGCGGGAGTTGAGCGCCCCCGGTGACGCGCCTCATAGAGTGGCTGAGCAAATTGCACAGCAACAGCCAATGCTAACTAAGTCACCCGATCGGAGTAAGCGCCGCTGTGGCATTGTTTGCCGCCATGGCCTCCGTCCCCACGATCCGCAGGCGCCGTCTGGGCGCGGCGCTCCGTCGCCTCCGCGAGGCCAGTGGTATGAGCTTGGAGGCTGTTGCCGAAGAGCTGGGATGGTCAACTAGCAAGATCAGCCGTATTGAACTGGCTAAGATCGCGGTTACGCCTGACGACGTGACCGCCCTGCTAGGTGTACTAGAAGTGTCCGATGAGGTCGATACCCTCGTCAGCCTCGCCAGCGAGGACCGTCAACCGGGCTGGTGGCGCCAGTACGCCGAAGTTCTGCCGTCGTGGTTTGAGGGCTACCTCTCCCTAGAGTCCGAAGCTGCTCGGCTGCTGGCCTACGAGCAGGAAGTTATCCCGGGCCTGCTTCAAACCGAGGACTACGCGGCCGAGATCCTCCGGCACTCTCCCTACACGCCGCTACCCGATGAGGCAGCGAGAGCGGCCGAGCTGCGCCGTGCCCGGCAGGTTCGACTCACCGGCAATGATCCCGTGCACCTCGACGTAGTGATCAACGAAGGTGCCTTACGTCGCGCCGTGGGTAGTCCTGAGGTGATGCGCGAGCAGCTCCGGCACCTGGCGCATGCCAGCGAACTGTCTAACGTCGTGGTCCGGGTACTCACGTTCGAAGCGGGTGCCCACCCGGGCGTAGATGGGTCGTTCACCGTGTTGGAGTTCTCCGACCCAGGGGACCCGCGAATTGTCTATCTCGATCGGATGACTGACAGCGATTACCTGGACGGGCTCCGTGACGTGGCGGCGTATCGTCACGCACACGAGCGGCTCCGGGCGCTGGCGTTAAGACCAGACGACTCCCGCGAGATGATCAGCGGGCTAATGAGGAGATGATGAGATGATCAAGGGTGGTGCACTGGGGCCGGGGTCCCGGCTGCACTGGCGTAAGTCGAGTTACAGCGGCACGTCCGGCAACTGCGTAGAAGTGGCCGAGCTGGACCGGGGTGACCGCGCGGTCCGACACTCGAAGGACCCGGCCGGGCCGACACTGACGTTCACCGCTCACGAGTGGGCCGCCTTCGTGGCCGGTGTCCAGGACGGCGAGTTTTGACTAGCTGACCAGTACGACCGACCGGCCCCTGCCCTCCTGGGCGGGGGCCGTTTCCTGCGAAGGGGGCGACGCGGCTTACCCAGGTCAAGGAAGCACGGCGACGACCACCGGCAACGCGATGTTCATGGGCGGCTTACACGAACGATGCCGCGTGTACATTACGCGCCGCGACCTAGCCGTGTGACCGGACGGATAAGGCCAGCCGGTGGTTCTGGCGCCGCTAACAGTGGCGGAGCACCCGGGACGACGCCGGGAGCCCGAAAAGGTGTCAAAAGCCCAGCTAATCCGCGCTAGAAACTACTGAAACCCTGTCCGGGTAATCACCCTAGGGAGGGGTTTCGTCGCGTCTACGGCCAAATGAGCCAACGGTCCAACTCTGTGGCCTGCGGGTTTATAACGGCCGATCTGTAGCCCGCGGACCTCGATCCGCTTGCCGGTGGGCGCGACTCCGTTGAAGTCGCCCTGGTGGGTGCCGGTCAGGGTATAGGCTAACGCGACGTTCTCCTCGTCGGCGACCATCGTCTGCGGCTCCAGGTGAGCGTCCGGGAACGCGGTCGTCAACGTCGTGAAGAACGACCGGAAACCCTCCCGCCCGGGTCCCTGCCCCGGTGCGGGATCGTGGTCGACTGCGTCGACGGCGACATGATGTCCATGGCGGCGTCGATCTCACCGGCATTGATGTGTGCGGCGGCCTTCTCCTGAGTGGCGACGTTACTGCTCTCTCGACATGACCACCGCATACCCGGGCGGGCTGGTCATTACACATAAGCGATCCAGGTCACCTCCGGCTTGACCCTGAGGCGCATCCGGGTTCAGGCTCTCGCGACGTTCGCGGCGCGCTCATGGTCCTCGACCGTCACCAGCCCGGCCATCTAGAGACCTACGTTGACCGGCCCAAACCCCAGCCTGTAGGCGTTGACCTCTCCGGTTCGCTGCGCCACCTCGGCGGCGTAGGTCAGTCATAGTGGGGCTGTGGGGTATGACGTGGCGGGAGTGCGGGCGCAGTACCCGGCGCTGGGCGACGGGCGGGCCTGGCTGGACGGGGCGGCTGGCACCCAGGTCCCGCAGGTGGTGATCGATGCGGTGGCGCAGACTTACCGCACCGGTGTATCGAATCAAGGCGCGCCGTTCGAGGCCAGCTCGCGCGGCACTGAGATCGTGGCGCAGGCGCGTCGCGCGGTGGCCGATTTGGTCGGTGCAGCCGACCCGCGCGGGGTGGTGTTCGGGCCGACGATGACTGCGTTGACCTATCGCTTCGCCGCCGCCTTCGAGGCCACCTGGCGGGCAGGCGACGAGATCGTGGTCACCCAGCTCGATCACGATGCGAACGTC